>CALGFL010000291.1 GCA_937881145.1 uncultured Bordetella sp. | reverse complement strand
GTCAGCGATGAGCTTGTACATAGGTCGTTTCGTTCTTCTACGGCCCAGGGCCTTTTAGTGTTAACAGGCCCTGGGGCCGTCCGTTGATGCCGATGATTCAATGGGCCTGCGGTCTCAGGAAGGCAAGCCAGCGCGCCTCGAGGCGCCTGAATATCCAGATCAGCGCGAATGCGATCGCCGCATAGATAATCGCCGCGATTCCGTACGCCTGGAACGACATATAGGTCGCGGAGTTCACGTCGCGCGTGATTTTCAATATGTCGGGCACGGTGGCGGTGAACGCGAGCGTCGTCGCGTGCAGCATCAGAATCACTTCGTTGCTGTAGGTCGGCAGCGCGCGCCGCAGCGCCGACGGCAATATCACGCGCCGGTAGAGCGTGAAGCGCGACATCCCGTAGGCCAGCCCCGCCTCGATCTCGCCCGCGGGCAGGGTCTTGATCGCGCCTGCGAAAATCTCGGTCGCGTAGGCGCAGTCATTGAGCGTGAATGCGAGCAGTGTGCAGTTCATCGCGTTGCGCAAGAACGCGTTGAGCCATGCGTGATCGTGCACGTAGTGCAGCGTATAGAGGCCCGTGTAGCACAGCAGCAACTGCACGTAGAGCGGCGTGCCGCGGAATATATAGGTGTAGAGCCACACCGGGCCGGATATGAAGCGGTTTCTCGAGGCGCGCGCGATCGCGAGCGGCACCGCGAGACAAAAGCCGAGTCCGACCGACACGACGAGGAGCCATAGCGTGATGACCAGGCCGCTTAGCCTGTATCCGTCGCTGTAAAGATAGCTTTGCCAGTACTGGCCGATCAACTGAATCACGATGCGAGCCTGACGCCTGCCGAATAGCGCTTTTCAAGATAGATGAGCACGAGATTCGAGATGGTCGTGATCGCGAGATAAATCGCGCCCGCGACGAGCATGAAGAAAAAGAAGTCGAGCGTGCTCTTGCCGGCGTCCTGGGCCGCTTTGACCAGATCGGACAGGCCGACGATGGATACGAGCGCCGTCGCCTTCACGAGCACCTGCCAATTGTTGCCGATGCCGGGCAGCGCGAAGCGCATCATCTGCGGGAACAGGATGCGGCGAAACACGCGCGAGCGGCTCATGCCGAATGCGAAGCCCGCCTCGAGCTGGCCGCGCGGCACCGCTAGGAACGCGCCGCGGAAGGTCTCTGCGAAGTAAGCGCCGTAGATGAAGCCAAGCGTGATCACGCCGGCCCAGAACGGATCGATGTCGATCTGGTCCCAGTTCAGCAGGTCGGTGAAGTCGTTGAGCAGAATCTGTATGCCGTAAAAAAGCAGCAGCATCAGGACCAGGTCGGGAACCGCGCGAATGAGCGTCGTATAGAACGTGCCGAGCGCGGCAGCCAGCCGGTTGTTCGACAGCTTGGCAGCGGCGCCGGCCAGGCCGAGCGTGACCGCCGCGGCGAGCGACAGGACGGCGAGCTTGGCCGTCATCAACGTGCCTGCCCAAAGGAGCGGGCCGTAGCCTTGGAAAAACATGCGGGATATTCCTGGGGGGACGCGAGGCGCCGCGCGTTGCCGGCGGCGCCCCGGGCAGTGCTTAGCCGCCGTAGACGTCGGACGTGAAGTACTTCTTCTCGATCGTCTTGTAGGTGCCGTCCTTGATGATCGACTCGATCGCGCCGTCGAGCTTGGCCTTCAGGTCGGTGTCTTCCTTGCGCAGGCCGATACCGGCGCCATGGCCCAGCGTCTTGGGGTCGTCCAGGGCCGGGCCCGCGAACTCGAAGTCCTTGCCGCGCGGGGTCTTCAGAAAGCCGATGTCGGCTTGCACGGCGTCTTGCAGCGCGGCGTCCAGGCGGCCGGAGAGCAGGTCGGTGTAGACCAGGTCCTGGTTCTGGTAGGGCACCACGTTCACGCCCTTGGGCGCCCAGTACGTCTTGGCGTAGGTTTCCTGGATCGTGCCCTGCTCGACGCCCACCGTCTTGCCCTTGAGCGATTCGGCGGTCGGCTGCAGGTTGGAGCCCTTCTTGTCGACCAGGCGCGTCGGCGTGTTGAACAGCTTGGACGTGAAGGCGATCTGCTCTTCGCGCTTGGGCGTTATCGACATCGACGACAGCACGCCGTCGAACTTGCGCGCCTTCAGCGCGGGGATCATGCCGTCGAAGTCGTTTTCGATCCACACGCACTTGGCGTGCAGGCGGTGGCAGATCTCGTTGCCCAGATCGATGTCGAAGCCGACCAGCTTGCCGCTGGCGTTCTTCGATTCAAACGGGGGATAGCTCGCGTCGACGCCGAAGCGGATCGTCTTCCAGTCTTTGGCATGAGCGCCGGCGGCGGCCAGGGCGAGCATGATGCCGAGTGCAATTTTTTTCATGATGTTCCCGATAATTGATTTGCAGTACCAATACGTTTCGATAACGCGTTGCCATAGGCGCAGGGGCGGCAGGCAACGCTGTGGGCGTCATTTCAACCTGCCTATACAGGGGCGGGCAATCCGCGTTTTCCCATGGGCCGAGCAGGGAAATAAGCTTTAGCAGAAGAAGCTGACTCGTTGCCTAATGCGGGCTCGGACGGATCAAATATCGCGTCCCTGAAGAGGCGCGAGAGGTTCCCAAAAAAACACCCTGCCTGAGCAGGGTGCGGATTGTACGCAAAGCGGCGTGAGGGTCAGCGCGCGGCCGCCACCGTGCCCACGCATTCGCCGAAGCCGATGCGCGGATAGCCGGGTTTGACGCACTCGGCGCGCAGGATGATCTGGTCGCCGTCCTGCAGGAAGGTGCGCTTTTCGCCCCAGGGCAGGTCCAGCGGCTTCTTGCCGCCTTCGGTCAGTTCCAGCAGCGAGGCGGCTTGCGTCGGCGTGGGGCCCGACAGGGTGCCCGTGCCCATCAGATCGCCGGGCTGCAGATTGCAGCCGTTGACGGTGTGGTGCGTCACCATCTGCGCAACCGTCCAGTAAGCATCGCGGAAGTTGCTCGACGACAGCCTGGCCGGCTCGGCCTTCTCGGCGCGCGATTGCGCGGTGGTGAGGAGCACCTGCATCTGCACGTTGAAGGCGCCTTGCGCGCTGTTGGCAGGTGAGGTCAGGTAGGGCAGGGGCTGCGGATCGCCGGCCGGATGCGCGAACTTCTCGCGAAAGGGCGCCAGGGCTTCCAGGGTGACGATCCAGGGCGAGAGCGTGGAGGCGAAGCTTTTGGACAGGAAGGGCCCCAGAGGCTGGTATTCCCAGGCTTGTATATCGCGCGCCGACCAGTCGTTGAAAAGGCTCAAGCCGAAGATGTGCTGCTCGGCCTGGTCGATGGCGATGCGATCGCCCTGCGCGTTGCCGGCGCCCACATACACGCCCAGTTCCAGTTCGTAGTCCAGGCGGGCGCAGGGGCCGAATTGCGGCGCTGCGCCCTCGTTGGCGAGGCGGGTCTGGCCGACGGGG
>CALGFL010000290.1 GCA_937881145.1 uncultured Bordetella sp. | reverse complement strand
TCAGGTCGAAGTGCTCGCAAATGCCCAGCGCGATGAGCGCGGCGATGCCCTGACCATTCGGCGGGATCTCGTGCAATTCGTAGCCGCGGTAGGACTGCGAAATGGGCTTGACCCACATGGGCCGGTAGCCGCGCAGATCGTCCAGGGTCATGGCGCCGCCGCACGCTTTGCTGAAGGCGGCGATGCGCTCGGCGATCTCGCCCTCGTAATAGTCGCGGCCCCGGCTCTGGGCGATGCGGCGCAAGGTCCAGGCGGCCTCGGGCAGGCGAAAGTGCTCGCCGACGCGCGGCGCGCGGCCGTTGGGCATGAATGCCTGGGCGTAGCCGGGTTGCGAGTGCAATTCGTCTGCCGCCAGCTGCCACTTGTGCGCAACCACGGGCGGCACGGTGTAGCCGCGTTCGGCGATCTCGATGGCGGGCTCCAGCAGTGCATCGAAAGACAGTTTGCCGAACTTCTCGTGCAGGGCTGCCCAGCCGGCCACGGCGCCGGGCACCGTCACGGCGTCCCAGCCGCGCTTGGGCTGGACGGCCAGGCCGTCGGCGCCGGTGCCGTACTTTTTCTTGAAGTAGTCCAGGTTCCAGGCCGCGGGCGCCGTGCCCGAGGAATTCAGGCCGTGCAACGCCTTGCCGTCCCACAAAATGGCGAAGCAGTCGCTGCCCAGGCCGTTGGACACGGGCTCGGTCAGCATGATCACGGCCGCCGCCGCGATGGCGGCGTCCGCCGCGCTGCCTCCTTTGAGCAGCATGCGCAGGCCGGCCTGGGCGGCCAGGGGATGCGAGGTGGAGACGACGTTGCGCGCAAAGACCGGAATGCGGCGCGAGGGATAGGGGTTGGTCCAGTCGAAAGCCTTCATTGCGCGTTCCTGCGTCGGGGTGAAACGGATAAGTGTCGGCGGCACGAAAGCTGCCTCAAACTTTCGGAAGTTACTCTCGTGCTTTAATCAGATCAATTTGATTTTTTGTTTTCTTATTCAAGAAAATTTTATGAATATGAAAACGCTTTCAGCCGCGAGGCGATATCCGCGATATCCATGAGTACGCTGCGATTTCTGCGCACCTTTCTGGCGATAGCCCAACACGGCTCGTTTTCCGAGGCCGCCGAGCACGTGGCCCTGACCCAGGCCGCCGTCAGTTTCCAGATGCGCGCCCTGGAAACCGAGCTGGGACGCGATCTTTTCGACCGCAGCGGCCGGCTGGCGCTCTTGAACACCGCCGGGCGCGAGCTCGTGCCCGAGGCCAGGCACCTGCTGGAGCTCTACGACCGGATGCGGCAGCCTCCCGGCGCGCCGGACAGGCTGGCCGGCTCGGTTTCGGTCGGCGCCATCGTCTCGTGCATGGGCACGCTGGCCAAGGTGGTCTCGGCCATGAAGCGCGAGCACCCTGCCCTGGAAATCCACCTTTTCTCGGGCAAATCGGGCGAGCTGGCCAACAAGGTCGAAGCCGGCACGCTGGATGCCGCCTTGCTGGTCGAGGCCGGCCGGCCCGCGGCCAGCACCCGCTGGACCGCACTGTACAAAGAGCCGCTGGTGGTGCTGGCCCCGACCTCGGCGCCGGGCAAGACCGCGCGCGAAGTGCTGACCCAATCGCCCTTTCTGCGCTTTGACCGCACCCAGCGCACCGGCCGGCAGATCGAGCGCACGCTGCGCCGGCTGGGCGTTTCCATCGACGACTTTCTCGAACTGAACGCCATCGAGCAACTGGTCGAACTGGTGCGCCAGGAAGTGGGCGTGACGCTCTTGCCGCTGCTCAACGGCTCGCATTGGCGCAGTGCGCCGGACCTGCGGGTGCTGTTCCTGCCGACCAACCTGGGAGCGATCACGCGGCCCATAGGCATGCTCGAGCGGCGCGACCCGGCGCGGCAGGCCATCACCGCCGCCATCCGCGCGCGCTGCGCCGGGATCTTCCAGGAGCAGGCGGCCGACGCCTCGGCCGCGCGCTAACGCAATTCCGGTTTGAGTTCTTGGGTTGCCGTTTGAGTTCTCGAGGCGCAGAGGCTGCCCGCCGGGCGAGCTTCGGACCTGCCGCAGTCTGCCGACGGCGACTCAAGAACTCGAACAAGCGGCAGGCACCAAAGAAAACGGCCGGCATGCAAGCCGGCCGTTGCAGTGCAAACCTGAAGGAGTTACAGCGCCGCGTCGCCGCTTTCGCCCGTGCGGATGCGGATGGCCTGCTCGACCGGCGTGACGAAGATCTTGCCGTCGCCGATCTTGCCAGTGCGCGCGGCCTTCAGGATCGCCTCGATGGCGCCTTCGACGCGGTCATCGGGCAGCACCACCTCGACGCGGATCTTGGGCAGGAAGTCCACCACATATTCGGCGCCGCGATACAGCTCCGTATGGCCCTTCTGGCGGCCGAAGCCCTTGACTTCGATGACCGTCAGGCCGCTTACGCCGGCCTCGGCCAGCGCTTCGCGCACTTCGTCCAGCTTGAAGGGTTTGATGATGGCGGTGACTTGTTTCATGGAGGTCCCTGGCGTAATGGCTTAGATCGTTTCGCGAAAACCGTTGGTGAGAGGATAGCGCCAATCCCGCCCGAACGCGCGCGGGGTGATGCGCGGCCCCGGCGGTGCCTGGCGGCGCTTGTACTCGTTGATGCGGATCAGGCGCACCACCTGCTCCACCGCCGCGGGCGGATAGCCGGCGGCCACGATGCTCTCGGGCGGTTCGTTGTGCTCCATGTAGCGGCACATGATGCCGTCGAGCACGTCGTAGGGCGGCAGGCTGTCCTGGTCGGTCTGGTCGGGGCGCAGCTCGGCCGACGGCGGCCGGGTGATGATGCGCTCGGGTATCACCTCGCCACGCGTATTGCGCCAGGTCGCCAGGCGATAGACCAGCGTCTTGGGCACGTCCTTGATGACGGCGAAGCCGCCCGCCATGTCGCCGTACAGCGTGCAATAGCCCGTGGTCATCTCGGACTTGTTGCCCGTGGTCAGCACCAGCCGGCCCGTTTTGTTCGACAGTGCCATGAGCAGCGTGCCGCGCACGCGGGCCTGGATGTTTTCTTCGGTGGCGTCCAGCGGCAGGCCGGCGAACTGCCCGGCCAGCATGGATTCGAAAGCCTGGAAGGCCGGCGCGATGGCGATATTGTCGTAACGCACGCCCAGGCGGCGCGCCATGTCGTCGGCATCGATTTCGGAGATGTCGGCGGTATAGCGCGAAGGCATCATCACCGCGCGCACGTTTTCGGCGCCGATCGCATCGACCGCGATGGCCAGCACCACGGCCGAGTCGATGCCGCCCGACAGGCCGATGATGGCGCCGGGAAAGCCGTTCTTGCCCAGGTAGTCGCGCACGCCCAGGACCAGGGCGTCCCAGACCTCTTCTTCTTCGCTGGTCTGCACTGCCGCGGGCAGATGGCCCGCGTTGTTCACCTGGCCCGACGCATCGATCTCGACCAGGCCCAGGCCTTCGGCAAAGCCGGGCAATTGGGCCACCTGATGGCCTTGCGCGTCCAGCACGAAGGACAGGCCGTCGAATACCAGCTCGTCCTGCCCGCCGACCAGGTTGGCATAGACCAGGGCGCAGCCCGTGTTTTGCAGGCTGCGGCGGGCCACCTCGATGCGCTCGGCCTGCTTGCCCAGGTTGTAGGGCGAGGCATTGGGCACCAGCAGCACGCGCGCGCCGGCGGCCGCGGCGGCATGCGGCGCGCGTTCGAACCAGATGTCCTCGCAGATGTTCACGCCGAAGGACACGCCCTTGACCTCGAACACCAGCGCAGCGCCGCCCGCGACGAAATAGCGGTCCTCGTCGAACACCGAGTAATTGGGCAGCTCCATCTTGGCATAGGTGCCCAGCACACGGCCTTCGCACAATACGCTGGCGGCGTTGTGCAGCTTGCCGTCCGGCCGGCGCGCCGCGTGGCCGACCACCACGTGCAGGCCGGCCAGGCCGGCCATGTCGGCGCACAGCTGCGCCAGGGCGCGTTCCTGCGCGTCGATGAAGGACGGGCGCAGCAGCAGATCTTCGGGCGGGTAGCCGGTGAGCGAGAGCTCGGGGGTGACCAGCACGTCGGCGCCGCGGGCATGGGCTTCGCGAGCCGCCTGCAGGATCTTGGCGGCATTGCCGGCCAAGCCTCCGACGACGGTATTGATTTGCGCGAAGGCGACACGGGCGGCGCTCATGGCAATACGGTTCCAAGCGTGAGAAAAGGGACAGGGCAAATTATCGCATGCGGCATGACACG
>CALGFL010000289.1 GCA_937881145.1 uncultured Bordetella sp. | reverse complement strand
TCAACCCGAAGAAGATCCCCGCGATCATGCCGACCTTGCCCGGCACGAGCTCCTGCGCGAACACGACGATCGCGGAAAACGCGGACGACATCACGAGCCCGATCACCACCGACAGCACGCCCGTCCAGGGCAGGTCCGCGTACGGCAGCGCCAGCGTGAACGGGGCGGCGCCGAGGATCGACACCCAGATCACCAGCTTGCGGCCGATGCGGTCGCCGATCGGGCCGCCGACAATCGTGCCCACCGCCACCGCCGCCAGGAACAGGAAGAGGAACAGCTGCGCCGAACGGATGGTCAGGCCGAACTTGTCCATCAAGTAGAAGGTGAAATAGCTGTTCAGGCTGGCCAGGTAGAAATACTTGGAGAAGACCAGCATGCCCAGCACCGCCAGCGTGAGCCCGATGCGGGCGCGCGACAGCGTCACGGCGTTGCCGGCCTTGCGGGCCTTGGCTTTCAGGCGCCAGCGGTTGGCCGCGTACCAGCGGCCGACCTGCGACAGCAGCACGATGGCCACCAGCGCCACCAGCGCGAACCAGGCCACGCTGCGCTGCCCGTGCGGAATGATGACGAGCGCCGCCAGCAGCGGCCCCAGGGACGAACCCAGGTTGCCGCCGACCTGAAAGAGCGACTGCGCCAGGCCGTGCCGCCCGCCCGACGCCATGCGCGCCACGCGCGACGATTCGGGATGGAACACCGAAGAGCCGGTGCCCACCAGGCACGCCGCCAGCACCAGAAAGCCGAAAGACGGTGCCATCGACAGCATCAAAAGGCCCGACAGCGTGAAGGTCATGCCCACCGCCAGCGAATACGGCATGGGTTTTTTGTCGGTGAAGACGCCCACGCAGGGCTGCAGCAGCGAGGCCGTGATCTGGTAAGCCAGCGTCAAGAGACCGATCTGCGCAAAACTGAGCGAGAAGTTGTCCTTGAACATCGGGTACAGCGCCAGAAGAATCGACTGAATCATGTCGTTCATCAGGTGTGCCGCGCTAATGGCGCCCAGCACCTTGAAGGCGGTGGACTGGGCGTTGGGGTCGGCAGCGGGCTGGCCTGGCATGGCGCCCGGCGCGGAGGTCTGCAGTACTGTGCTCATGGAATACTCGGGAAAAAGAGGATATCTTGCGGACGAGATATAGTGTATTCAGCCGAAAAACAAGGTAAGTGACAACTTTCGTCGAAAAAGTGACACTCACGCCATGCCCGCCTCCCCTCCTTCGATCACTCCCTGGCGCAGCATCGACGCCGGCGACTACCAGGACGTGCCGCGCAGCGTCACGGCCATGGCCAAGGAGTTCAGCGGCGGCTCGACCACCGGCCCACACAGCCATACCCGCGGCCAGTTGATCTATGCCGTGACGGGCAGCATGCGGGTCAGAACGGCGCAAGGCGTCTGGCCCCTGCCCGCGCGGCGCGCCCTGTGGGTGCCGCCCGGCGTCGAGCACGCCGTGGTGATGCTGGGCGACGTGTCCATGCGCACCCTGTATCTGGCCGCCGACGCCGCCTCGCAGCTGAGCGGCGAGTGCTGCGTGCTGGAAGTCTCGAACCTGCTGCGCGAACTCATCCTGAGCCTGACGGCCGAGCCCATCGAATATGCGCTCGAGGGCCGCAGCGGCCAGATCGCTGCGCTCATCCTCACCGAGCTGGCGCTGGCTGCGCACATCCCCCTGCACATTCCCTGGCCGCAGGACCGGCGCCTGCAGGCCGTGTGCCTGGCCATCGTCAAGCAGCCCGGCCTGCGCCGCACCGTGGACGACTGGGGGCACGAGGTCGGCGCCAGCGGGCGCACCCTGATCCGCCTCTTCCAATCGGAGCTGGGCCTGAACTACCACGAATGGGTGCAGCAGGTGCGGCTGGCCGACGCGCTGGGCCGGCTGTCCATGGGCCAGTCCATCGCCCGTATCGCCTCCGAGCTGGGCTACCGCAGCCCCAGCGCCTTCGCGGCCATGTTCCGCCGCACGCTGGGCGCCTCGCCTCATCAATACTTGAATCAGGCCGCGTCCAACGCCACTGCCGGCGCGGCCTGAACCAAGCTGTTCCAAGCCGTTTCCCTCTGTTCGGAGAATCCAGGCCGCGCCTGCGATAATAGGGCTATGCACAGCTCGCCACGCTCTCCGTCGCAGCGGCCCTCGTCGCAGCGCCCGGCCTCTTCGCCGCATTTCCTCCCATCCGGCATTCTCGCCAAGCTAGCCGTCTTCGGCGCCGGTCTGGCCGCCTGCGGCGCGCTGATGCTCGGCCTGGCCATCGCCCTGGCCTGGCCCAGCCTGCCCAATCTGCACGCCATGACCGATTACCGGCCCGCCGTGCCGCTGCGCGTGTACACGGCCGACCACGTGCTCATCGGCGAATTCGGCGAAGAACACCGCAACGTGGTGCCCTTCGCCAAGATCCCCCAGATCATGAAAGACTCGGTGCTCGCCGCCGAAGACGACCGCTTCTACCAGCATGGCGGCGTCGAGTGGATCGACGTGTTCCGCGCCGCGCTGACCAACCTCATCCATATGTCCAAGGTCCAGGGCGCCAGTACCATCACCATGCAGGTGGCGCGCAACTTCTACCTGTCCGACAAAAAGACCTACGGCCGCAAGTTCTACGAACTGCTGCTCACCTACAAGATCGAATCGCAGCTCACCAAGGACCAGATCCTGGAGCTGTACATGAACCAGATCTACCTGGGCCATCGCGCCTACGGTTTCGCTGCCTCGGCGCGCACCTATTTCGGCAAGACGCTCGACGAGCTCACGCCGGCCGAGGCCGTTATGCTGGCGGGTATTCCCAAGGCGCCTTCGCGCGCCAACCCCATCACC
>CALGFL010000288.1 GCA_937881145.1 uncultured Bordetella sp. | reverse complement strand
TTTCTCCAATACCCGCACGGGCGCCAGCTCCGCATAGCTCAAGGCAGTCAGCGGCAGCTGCCAGGTCTGCTCCAGCATGAACTGCCCGCTCATGGCCGCATGCGACACCTGGTCGGAAAAGCACACCCAGGTGCTCCCCGGCATGAAATCCACCTGCGCCCAATCGCCTTGCTGCTGATAGTGCGCATCGCGCTTCATCGCGTCGTGCATCTGCAGCATCAGATGGTCGTACTCGGTGCGGCGCTGCTTGGTGATGCCCACCCGGTGCATGAGCCCGGCCAGCCAGGGACGCCAAGGTTTGCTCATCGCCGGCAGATAGCGCCGCGCGGCTGTTTCGAAAGGCTCGCCCACGCGCCACGTGCGCGGCTCGCCGTTGGGATTGATGTTGGTGAACACGCGCAGAATGCGCTCGCCGTGCAGCGGGCGCGACGGAAAGGCGTCGACGTGCAGCAGCCGGTCGTCTTTGCGCCACGAAGGGTGCCAGGTGCCGATGGCATGCAGGCGCAAACTCGTGGCCGGCCCGTGCCGGGCATCGCGGTAGCCGGGGAACAGCGCGTCGAGCAAAGCGCTGGTCGAATCGAGATAGCGCTGCAGAATGCCCTGCACGCGCTCGCGCGCCGCGCCCGCGGCTACCGTGCCGGCCAGCCCCTTGGGCGTGAGGCTGATGTTCTTGCGCTTGGGGTCGGTGTACTTGGGATCGAGGAGAACGCGCTCCTCGGGCGACAGCGCAAAACCCAGATGCGGGAAGTGCAGCACCTGGCCCTGCTCGAGCGCGCGCAGCGCCTGCGCCGACAGGGCCGCGGCCTCGGGGGCGCGCCAATCCCGCAGCGGCAGTTCGAGGAGAGAATCGTGAGACGAGGCAGTGGCGCTCATGGCGGGTAAAATCCAATGTTTTCCGGCCGGCGGTTCCATTTATCCAGCAGACCGCCCTGGCACATCATTTGAACTTTACCCCATGGCCAAGACAGACTCGACCTCCCGCGCAAAGCCCGCGAAACCTGCTGCAAAGCCCGCAGCCAAATCCAAGGCAGGCGCCAAAGCCGCGCCGGCCCCGGTGGTCGGCGTCATCATGGGCTCGTCCAGCGACTGGGAAGTCATGCAGAACGCGGTCGCCATGCTGCGCGAATTCGGCGTGCCCTGCGAAGCCAAGGTCATCTCGGCGCACCGCATGCCGCAAGACATGGCCGACTACGGCGGGGCCGCGCCCGGCCGGGGTCTGCGCGCCATTATCGCCGGCGCTGGCGGTGCGGCGCACCTGCCCGGCATGATGGCCGCGCTCACCGAGGTGCCGGTGTTCGGCGTGCCGGTGCCGTCCAAATACCTGCGCGGCGAAGATTCGCTGCTGTCCATCGTGCAGATGCCCAAGGGCATCCCCGTTGCGACCTTCGCCATCGGCGAAGCCGGCGCGGCCAATGCCGCCCTGCACGTCATCGCTAACCTGGCCACTACCGACGAGGCCCTGCGCCGCAAGCTGGTGGCCTTTCGCGCGCGCCAGACCGAAGCGGCGCGCGCCATGAAACTGCCCGGGGCCTGAGATGTCGGAGCTATCGCGTGATCCCATTGCGCCCGGCGGCTGGCTGGGCCTGCTCGGCGGCGGCCAGCTGGGCCGCATGTTCTGCCATGCCGCGCAAAGCCTGGGCTACAAGGTCGCCGTGCTGGACCCGGCCGCCGACGGCCCCGCGGCCATGGTGGCCGACCGCCACATCCAGGCCGCCTACGACGATGCCGCGGGCCTGGCTGCGCTGGCCGAGCTCTGCCCGGCCGTGACCACCGAATTCGAGAACGTGCCGGCCGAGAGCCTGCGCATGCTGTCCACGCGCTGCCGCGTCAGCCCGGCTGCCGACGCCGTGGCCATCGTGCAGGACCGCATCGCCGAGAAGACCTTCATCGCCGCGCAAGGCATCGCGGTGGCGCCGCACGTCGCGGTGCGTGAGGAAAGCGACCTGCGCCGCGCGCCCGACGCGCTTTTCCCCGGCATACTCAAGGTGGCTCGCCTGGGCTACGACGGCAAGGGCCAGGCGCGCGTGAAGACCCGCGACGAGGCCCTGGCCGCGTTTGCCCAATTCAAGGGCGTGGCCTGCGTGCTGGAAGCGCTGCTGCCGCTGGACCACGAGATTTCGGTCGTGCTGGCGCGTGGCTTCGACGGCAAGGACGTGGCCTATCCCGTGTCGCGCAATGTGCATCGCGACGGCATCCTGGCCGTCTCCACCGTGGTCGGCGACACCGATCCTTCGCCGCATCGCGAAGCGGCCACGCAGGCGGCGCGCGTCATCGCCCGGGGCCTGGGCTACCACGGCGTGCTGTGCGTGGAATTCTTCGTGCTGCTGGACGGCCGCTTGCTGGTCAACGAGATCGCGCCGCGCCCGCATAACAGCGGCCACTACAGCATCGACGCCTGCGTCACCAGCCAGTTCGAGCAGCAGGCGCGCGTCATGGCCTGCCTGCCTCTGGGCAGCACGCGCGTGGTGGCGCCCTCGGTCATGCTCAATATTCTGGGCGACATCTGGTTTGCCGACGACGCCGGCACGGCGCGCGAGCCCGACTGGGCCGCCGCGCTGGCGGCATCGGACAGCGCCAAGCTGCATCTCTACGGCAAGCGCGAAGCGCGCCGTGGCCGCAAGATGGGCCACGTCACCATCGTCGGCCAGAGCTTGGCGCAGGCCCAGGCCGACGCCGCCCGTGTGGCTGCGGCGCTGGGCGTGCCCGCGCCTTGAGCGAGCGCGCGATGCACAGCCAGGCGGCCGCACCGCCCGCCCCCTCCGAGCAGGAAATCGGCCACGCGGCGCATTGCCTGGCCGAAGGCCGGCTGGCGGCCTTTCCCACCGAAACCGTCTATGGCCTGGGCGCTGACGCCGAAAACCCGCAGGCGGTGGCGCGCATCTATGCCGCCAAGGGCCGTCCCGCCAACCACCCCGTGATCGTGCATATCGCACCCGAAGGCGATGTCGATTACTGGGCCGCGCAGGTGCCGCCCGAAGCATGCAAACTCATGCAGGCTTTCTGGCCCGGGCCGCTGACGCTGATCCTCAAGCGCGCGCCGCATATTCCCGACGCCGTCAGCGGCGGGCAGGACAGCATCGGCCTGCGCTGCCCCTCGCATCCCGTGGCACAAGACCTGCTGCGCGCCTTCGCGGCGCTCAAACCCAATGGGCAAGGCGGCGTGGCCGCGCCCTCGGCCAACAAATTCGGCCAGGTGTCGCCAACGCTGGCCGCGCACGTGCGTGGCGAGTTTCCCGATGAGGTTGCGCAGGGCATGCCTGTGCTCGACGGCGGCGCGGCCGAGGTCGGCATCGAATCCACCATTGTCGATCTGTCGCGTCTGGATCAGGGCGCGGGCGCCGTGCTGCTTCGTCCGGGACACATCAGCGCCGCGCAGATCGCGGCGGTGCTGGGACAGCCGGTACGCCGTCCCGACGCGGCCGCGCCGCGCGCTTCGGGCACGCTCAAGGCGCATTACGCGCCGCATACGCCCTTGGAGCTGATCGACGACGCGCGCCTGGCGCAGGCCTTGCGCGGCGAAGGCCTGCCGCAAGGCCGCTGCGTGCTGGTCAGTTATGCCGATCTGCCGGCGCTGTCGGCGGATCTGGCCGCGCGCCTGCAGGTGCGCAGCGTGCCGGCCGATCCCGCGCATTACGCGCAGGCGCTCTACGCCACCTTGCGCGAACTCGACCACGGCGGCTATGGACGTCTGCTGGTGCAGGCGCCGCCGCGCACGCCGGATTGGGACGCGGTCAACGACCGCATCGGCCGCGCCGCCGCGGCGTTCGCGCTGGACACGAGCGGGCTCTGATTCGTGCGCGACGGCGCTCGCCGGATGCAACCGGCCGCGCGTCGTTACGTGCGGCCGCGCAGGGCCACGAACACCACGCCGGCGATCGTCAACAAGCCTCCGAGCAAGGTCGCAAGCCCGGGGCGTTCTCCCGTCAGCACCATCGAGAACGCCATCGCCACGGCTGGCGTCAGATAAAGGAAATTGGCCGCGCGCGCCGCGCCGAAATAGTCGAGCGTGACCGTCCACGTCGCATAGCCGAGCGCCGCGGGAAAAATGCCCAGCATCAGCACCGCCGTCCAGACACTGCCCGGTGCACCGGCCAGGGAGCCGAGCGCGCCGGGCAGCCAGGGCAGAAACAGCAGTGCGCCCGCCAGCAGGGTGTACCCGGTGGATGCCAGCGCGCCGTAGGTGGGAATCAATCCGCGCTGCAGCACGAAAAAGCCCGCGGTGGACAGCGCCGCGCCGAGGATCAGCGTGCTGCCCGAGCCCAGCGTCAAGCCGCCCGGCTGGCCGTGTGCGATCACACCGATGCCGGCCAGGCTGAGCAGAGACCCCAGCCAGCCCCAGCGGTTGAAGCGTTCGCCGAGAAAGACGAAGGCCAGCAGCGCGGTGAAAAGAGGCATGGTTCCGGCGATGAAGCTTGCCGCACCGGGCGCCACGGTTTGCTCGCCGGTATTGAGCAGCGCGTTGTAAAGCACGATGCCCAGAAACGCGCACAGCGCGAAGCGCAAGGCGTCGCGACCCGTCGGCAAGCGCGGCCGGCGCCAGGCGAACCAGCCCAGCACCGGCACGGCGGCAGTGGCGAAGCGGGCCGCCGCGAGCTGCATCGGCGTCAGGCCATGCAGGCCGATCTGGATGAAAGGAAATGCGCTGGCCCACGAAAGAATCGTGATGACCGCGGCGGCTGCCGCCAGCAGCGGCCGGCGCGCGTCGCGCGCCGGAATCGAGGAAAGTGTGTTCATGGAGGCGTGGGGTGGGGTGGCGCAATGATAATCTAGCCATCGACGGTCTTTCGGAGCCGCATGATGACGCTTTATCCGCGGGTGCTACGCAACCGTCCGCTCATGACGACGGCGTTCGCGGCCGGCTTGTCGTGTGCGGTGCTGCTGCCGTTTCCGGCGCTGCCGGTCTTGCGCGTCTTGATAGGTTGGGATTGCGCGATCTGGCTGTATCTTGTGCTGATATGGGTGCGCATGATCACCGCGCAGCATCACAAGGTGCGCGCGATCGCGGTGCGCGAGGATGCGAGCGCGACCACCGTGCTCACGGCCGTCTGTCTTGCGACGGTGGCGAGCGTGGTGGCCATCGCTTTCGAGCTGGCAACCGCCAAGGGCATCGGCTTGCGCGCCGGACTCAGCCATTACACAGTGACAGCCGCGACGATGTTCGGCGCCTGGTTCCTGATCCCGACGATCTTCACGCGGCATTACGCGCGGCTCTACTATCGTTCGCCCGCCGAGGATCGCGCGCTGCGCTTTCCCGATCGCGAACTCGAACCCAACTACTGGGATTTTCTCTATTTTTCCTTCACGCTCGCGGTGGCATCGCAGACCGCCGACGTGTCGCTTGCGAGCCGTTCGGCGCGACGCGCCGTGCTGGCCCAGACGCTGCTGTCGTTCTACTTCAATCTGGCCGTGCTGGGGCTGGCGATCAACGTCGCAGCCGGGTTGCTGGGCTGAGCGGACCCTGCATCACCTCGGGCGCCGGTCCCAGGTAGCGTCCGCGCGGACGTATCAACTGGTCCGTGGCTAGTTGCTCCAGGCCATGCGCCAGCAGGCCGACGCTGCGCGCCGGCGCGAACAAGCTGAAGGCCGCGTCGGGGGGCAGCTTGTGGTGCGCGACCATCGACGCCAGCGCGGTGTCGATATTGGGCTGCAAACCGGTGAGCCGGGTCACTTTTTCGATGAAGCGCGCGATGGCCGGCGGGGGTTCGCACAGCGCCAGCAGCGCGGCGGCGCGCGGATCGCCGTCGGGATAGATGGGGTGGCCAAAACCCGCGATAGGCAGGCCGGCCGAGAGGTATTGGCTGATGACCTGTTCGTCGCCCAGCCGTTTCACCTCGCTGAACAAGGCTTGCACGCGACCCGAGGCGTCGCCGTGCGAAGGGCCCGAGAGCGTGCTCAGTCCGGCCAGCAGGCAGGCCGGCAGCGATGCGCCGGTCGAGGCCGCGATGCGCGTGGCGAAGGCCGAGCTCGTCAGTTCGTGATCGGCCAGCAGCACCATGGCCGCGCGGATCAGGTCGGCGACGGCGGCGGATTGTTTCCATGCCTTGGCAAAACGCAGATGCAGCGGCAGGTTGCCGGGCGCCGCGCCGAACGCGTTCGCCAGCATGCCGACCAGGCCCTGGCCTTCGGTCTGCAGCACGTGCAAGAGACGCCCGCGCGTGGAATGGGCGGTGGCCGCCAGGGAGGCGAGGGCGGTGAATGCCGCGTTGCGGCCCGGCGCCCGCGCAAGCTTGGCGTGGGCGGCCGAGGAAAAATCGACGGGCTGCTGCGCGTCCCATAGCAATTGGGCGACTTCTTCCAGCGTGGCCGAGCGCGCCAGGCCTACCGCGTCGCGGCCCCGGTAGTACAGGCGCCCGCGGAAAAAAGTCGTCAATGACGTAGGGATGCTGGGCTGCGCGCCGAACAGCGTGTCCTGCGCCACCGTTTCGCGTTTGCGCCCGGTCTGCTTGCGCTTGGCCAGGCCCACGAGGTCTTCGGCGCGGTACAGGCTGCGGCGCCGGTTGTCGGGATCGGCCATCACCTCCAGCTTGCCGCGGCTCACATAGGCATAAATGGTCTGCGGCTGCACGCCAAGACGCTGGCATGCCTCGCTCATCGAAATCCAGGAGGCCATATTCGGGACATAAAAAGCGAAAGAAAGCGATTATATATTGATTTTTATAGTCAAGATTTACTATTTAGTCAATATATTGATAGCATGAATTCCATCCTGAAAAGATCCATGGAAGATCATGAAGCCTCAAGTCCTGCAGCTCAACCCGATCCTGATCCCGGCGGCCAACGAACGGCTCGCCTCGCTCTACGAAGTTCATCGGCTCTATGAAATTTCCGATCAGGCGGCATGGCTGCGCGAGCATGGCGCGGGCATCGATGCCGTCATCACCGGCGGCCACACGGGCATCTCGCGCGCCATGCTGCAGCAGTTGCCGGCGCTCAAAGTGGTGGCGGTCAATGGGGTCGGCACCGACGCGGTCGATCTGGCCTATTGCCGCGAGCGCCGTCTGCCGGTCACCGCGACGCTGGGCGCGCTCACGCAAGACGTGGCCGATCTGGCCATCGGCCTGCTGATCGCCGCCTGCCGCAATCTGTGCGCGGTGGACCGCTTCGTGCGCGATGGGCAATGGGAGCAGCATCCTCAGCCCGGCGCGCTGCCGCTGGCGCGCCGCTTCAGCGGCATGCGCCTGGGCATCGTCGGCATGGGGCGCGTGGGGCGCGCCGTCGCGCAGCGTGCGTCGGCCTTCGACTGCCCGATTCTCTACACCGATTTGCGCGCCATCGACGGTGTGCCGTACCGCTTCGTGCCCGATCTGGTCGAGCTGGCGCGCGAATCGGACGCGCTGGTGCTGTGCGCGTCGGCCGACAAGGCGCAAGGCATAGTCAACGCCGCGGTGCTCGAAGCGCTCGGTCCGCGCGGCTTTCTGGTCAACGTGGCGCGCGGCCGGTTGGTCGACGAAGACGATCTGGTGGCGGTCCTGAGCGCGGGCGGCATCGCCGGCGCGGGGCTGGACGTGTTCGTCGACGAGCCGCGCGTGCCGCAGGCGCTGCGCCGCTGCGAGCGCGTCACGCTACAGGCGCACCGCGCCAGCGCCACCTGGGAGACCCGGGCCGCCATGGCCGACATGGTGCTGCAAAGCGTTGCCCAGGCGCTGGCCGGCGAACGTCCCGCGACGAGTCTGACGACCTGAACGCGCAATCACTCGCGGCGTTTGCGGCGCCGCTTCCTTTCATATCTACGACAACAAATCCACGGAGACACATCTTGCTCAAGCCATCCCTTTCCTATCGGATCAAGCATGTTCCTCTGCGCGCCGGACTGGCGCTGGCGATGAGCCTGGCGGCGATCGCCGGCGCGCCGCCGGCAGCCGCGCAGAGTTTTCCCTCACATACGGTGACGCTGGTCGTGCCGTTTCCGCCGGGCGGCGGCACGGACACCGGCGCGCGCATCCTGGCCCAAGAGCTGGGCAAGCGCTGGGGGCAGTCCGTCATCGTCGAGAACAAGGGCGGCGCGGCCGGCCTGATCGGCGCGACCCTCGTCGCCCAGGCCAGGCCCGACGGCTACACGCTGCTGTTGGGCAATATCGGCACGCAGTCGATCAATCCGTCGCTCTATTCGAAAATGCCCTATGACCCCGACAAGGCATTTGCACCCGTCTCGTTATTGGCCGAACTGCCGCTGGCGGTAATGATCAATCCGGCCAAGCTGCCGCAAGTCAAGACTATCGGCGATTTCATCCGCTACGCCAAGTCGCATCAGGGCCAGCTCAGCTACGGCAGCTCGGGCGCGGGCGGCGGCCCGCACCTGGCCACCGAGATGTTCAAGGATCAGGCCGGGCTGAACATCCAGCACATCCCGTATCGCGGCGGCGGCCCGGCGGTTTCCGCATTGCTCGCGGGCGACGTGCAGCTGACCATGATGACGGTGCTCGAGGCTTCGGGCCATATCAAGGCCGGCGACATGCTCGCCTTGGCGGTCACCGGCGCTCGGCGCGTGGCGGCGCTGCCCGACGTGCCCACGCTTTCCGAAAGCGTGCTGCCCGGCTTCAACTCCATTTCGTGGATAGGCCTGCTCGCACCTGCCGGCACGCCGGCCGCCATTGTCGACAAGATCTCCACCGACATGCGCGCCATCGTCGCGGACAAGGATTTCGCCGCGCACATCGCCGCTTTGGGCGGCGTGCCGCGCGCGGATACGCCGCAGGAGTTCGCCAGGATGATCGCGGACGACCGCGGTCGCTACGCGCAGATCATCCGCAGCCACAACATCAAAGTCGAATGATCTGCCTTTTATCGATTCATTTTCGCCAGGAGTGCCGTTTTGAACGACGCCAACATCCGCAGCAGGATCGCCCTCATTACTGGAGCCGGCAGCGGCATCGGCCGCTGCGTCGCCCTCGCTTTGCTCGAT
>CALGFL010000287.1 GCA_937881145.1 uncultured Bordetella sp. | reverse complement strand
CTTGCCGCGCGATTTCTTTTTGGTCCGTTACATCCCATACACGCACGGTGTGATCCGCCAACGCTCCGGCCAGACGCCGCCCAGTCGCGTCAAACGCCAGTGCGCCCACGCCTCCCGAGGCCGCGGTCCCCGTGGCGATTTTCCCCAGGGGTTTGCCCGTACCCGGATCGAACAGCCGCACCACGCCGTCCGTTCCGCCCGCCGCCGCGATCGTCCACGCGTGGTTCACCGCGAATGCGGCCATTCCGCCGGGATTGGTGAATCGCTCGCCTTTCATTGCGTCCCAGACGTAAACCGGCGCCGCGCGATCGGGTTGCGGACGTGCCGGCGTGTCATCGTCCGCCGCCGCCACGAAGCGACCATCCGGCGAAATGGCCGGCACGCTCATCGTGCCCGATTGGCCGCGCATTTCCACCAATATCCTGCCCTGTGCCTCCGACCACATCCACAGTGCTCTGTCCATCGAAACCACCGCAAGCGCTCCCCCGCGCGAGGCCGTGATCAGGACCGTGGCCCCGGTCAGGGCCAGCACTACCGAGCCGAGCGATACGAACGCGAGCCAGCCGTTGCGCAGCAGGAACTGCAGGCCCACGAAGGGATCGAAGGCGAGCAGGATGTCCGGTGATCGGCCGATGTTCATGACGCCCGATACCGCGATCACCGCAAACCACAGCACCATCACAGGCCCGAACACCGCGCCGATGCCGGCCGTGCCGCGCCGCTGCACGAGAAACAGCGCGATCAGCACGGCGAGCGCGATCGGCACCACGAAGGGTTTCAGGTTCGGCGCCGCCACTTCCAGGCCTTCCACCGCGCCCAGCACCGAGATGGCCGGGGTGATGACGCCGTCGCCATAGAACAGCGCCGCGCCGAAAACGCCGATCAGAAGCAGGCCGCCGCGCAGCTTCGGCCGCTCCATCACCGAGCTGGAGGCGAGCGCCAGCAAGGCCATGATGCCGCCTTCGCCGTGGTTGTGGGCGCGCATGATCAGCGTCACGTATTTGAACGACACCACGATCACCAGCGACCAGACGATCAGGGACACGATGCCCAGTACGTTCGCCCGGTCGGCCGCCAGCCCGTGGCTGGGGTCGAACACCGTGCTCATCGTATACAGGGGACTGGTGCCGATGTCGCCGAACACGATGCCGATGGCGGCCAGCGCGAGCTTGCTCATGGAGCCGTGACGGGCGGGGCGTTCGCCTCCGATGCGAGCTTGCGGACTTGCGGGGGATTTCATATGCGTCCCTTTCTTTGCGTAGCACCGGCCTTACGGGCGACAGCGTACAGAAAAAAAGGGGCGCCGGGCAATTATTTCGGTTTGCGGTGGATGTCGTGGGTGATGAAACCCGATTCGTTCTTGGGCAGTGCCAGGCCGTTCTTGACCGCCAGCGTCTTGCGGATGTCGGCGAGGCCGGTGGCCCAGTGGTCGCGCATCGTCGACAGGCCGAACTGGTAGTCCTTGTAGTTCTTTTCGTAGGGCTTTTCCTGGTAGATCAGGTGCTGCACGTTGTATTTGCCGCCGCACGCCATTTTCTGCGCCTCGACGCACCACGGGTCGGACTTGCGCCGCGCCTGCGGGATCTGTTCGAGCAGTTGGTGCAGGATTTTGCGGTAGTGCTGTTCGCGCTGCATCGTATCGGTGATCTGGCGCGTGCGGCTCGAATACTGGACATCCTTCTGGCGCTCGGCAACCTCGGCCATCGAATGCGGCAGCGGCCCGCGCGCGCTCCACAGGTCGACCTGGAAGGCCAGCGTGTCGCGGCGCGGCTGCGCGCCCAGCACGTCCTGCAGCGGAGTGTTCGACACCAGGCCGCCATCCCAGTAATACTGGCCGTCGATCTCGATCGGCGGGAACGCGGGCGGCAGCGCACCGGACGCCATGAAATGCTCGGGTTGGAGCTGCATGTGCGCATTGTCGAAACAGACCAGATTGCCGGTGCCGACATTGACCGCGCCGACCGAGACGCGGATGCCGCCCGAATTGATGCGATCGAAATCGCAGAACTCGAGCAGCGTATCGCGCAGCGGCGATGTGTCGTACCAGCTGACCTTGTCCGGATGATTCGTGAAACCGGGCATGGGCGGCGGAAAGCGCGGCACGAAGAATCCCTCCTGCCCTTGCAGCATCGCGCTCGCGGCTTGCGTCGCGGTGAAGAACGTGCGGAACTGGTCGATGCTGTTATCCAGCAGCGCGGTCTCGAATAAAGCGGGAAACACCGGAAAGACCGCCGGCTGGCAGATCCTTTCCCAGAACGCGCGCAGCCGCTCGACGCGATGCTCCGGCGCATTGCCGGCGATCAGCGCGGTATTGAGCGCGCCGATCGAGATGCCCGCAACCCAGTTCAAGGGAATGGACGCCTCGTGCAGCCCTTCGAAAACGCCTGCCTGGTATGAGCCCAGCGCGCCGCCGCCCTGGAGCACGAGCGCGATGGTCTCATAGGGCAGCGCCGCGTGATTGACCGCCGGCGCGGCGGCCTTGGAGCGCGATGTCGTCATTGCATGTACCAGCCGTGGCTGACCACGAAGGACTGGCCGGTCATCGCGGCGCTCGGGAACGTCGCCAGGAACAAGGCGGTCTGCGCAATGTCCTGCACGGTCGTGAACACGCCGTCGACCGTTTCGCCCAGCATCACCTTTTTGATCACCTCTTCCTCGCTGATGCCCAGTTCCTTGGCCTGCTCCGGGATCTGCTTGTCGACCAGCGGCGTGCGCACGAAGCCCGGGCAGATGACATGCGAGCGCACATTGTGCTTGGCGCCCTCTTTGGCCAGCACGCGGGCCAGGCCGAGCAGCGCATGCTTGGCGGTGACATACGCGGATTTCAGCGGCGAGGCCTCGTGCGAATGCACCGAGCCCATGTAGATCACCACGCCGCCGCGATCGCCCTTGTACATGTGCCGGAGCGCGGCCTTGGTCGTCAGGAAGGCGCCGTCGACGTGGATGGCCTGCATCTTCTTCCAGTCGGAGAACGCGAAGTTTTCGATCGGGTTGATGATTTGAATGCCCGCGTTCGACACCAGGATGTCGACCGAGCCGAACGCCGCGGCGACCGAATCGACGCCGGTGTTGACAGCGTCTTCGTTGGTCACGTCCATCGCGACGCCCATCGCCTTGCCGCCCGCCTGCTTGATCTGGTCCGCAACGGCGTTCGCCCCGTCGAGGTTGAGGTCGGCGATGGCGACCGCCGCGCCGGCCTTGGCGAACTCGAGCGCGATTTCCTTGCCGATGCCGCTCGCGGCACCTGTGACGATGGCGGTTTTGCCCGTCAGATTGGTCATAATCGAATCTCCTTTATTAGTGAAAAATAAAACGGTTTACTTAGCCAGATAGTCGTGAATGACCTCGCCGAGCCCGAGCGTCAGGTCGGCGACCAGATGGCGGGCTTCGACGATTTCCAGCACGGGAAGATCGGCGACCGGCGCGAGCGCATGCGGTTCGAGCTGCAGCGATGCGGGGCCGCTCCATGCGCCTTGCATCACGATGTCCTTCAGATAGTAGCGGACCAGCTCGCAGATGCGCGGCGAGCCGTCGACGTGCGGGATGATCTTGAGCAGGAAATTCGGCCCCGAAAGGCGCTTCTTCTGCTCGGCGATGTCGAGCTCGCGGTGCTTGTAGCCCATGGTACCGGTCGCCACGCGCACCTTGCCGTAGTCGAGCGTGCCCAGCAGATGATCGGTGTCGACGCGCAGCGTCGGCGACGCGAGCTTCTTCGGAAAGCCCCATAGTTCCCGGCCGCCCGCGATCGGCGGATGATCGTCCAGATACATCGCGAGCGTGTAGCCGCCCGCCTGCCCTTCGAACTCGACCGGGATCACCTGTCCAGTCTCGGTGTAGTCGCCGAAGCCGGTCGAATCCGCCATGCGGATGAATTCATAATGAACCAGCGGTTCGGTGAGCTGCAGCGGCTCGGGTACGACCTTGCGCAATAGATCGGGATCGGTCCGGTACGTGATGATCATGAACTCGCGGCCGATGAAGCGATAAGGCCCCATTGGATACGCGGGGCTGGTAAGAGGCATTGCAAATGCCTGATTTCGGACATCACTTTGCTTCATGTGAAATCCTCCTTGAGTCGCTTCGTGGATCGAGGCCCTATCCTAAAGCCACAATCAAGGTCTCATGCCCATATTGCAATTTATTGAAACGATATGACTGGCCATCATGTAAGACATCGTTTCCCGACGACCATATATGCCAGCGCGCATGAAGGAATCACAAAACAATAGTTTGTTTTGATATGCGGCTCCCCTACAGTTCGAGCCTATGCACAACTTCGCTTTCATCATCGCAGGCTTCGGCGTGGGCCTGATCGTAGGCCTCACCGGTGTGGGCGGCGGCTCGCTCATGACGCCGGTGCTCATTTTCTTCTTCGGCATGAAGCCGCATCTGGCCGTGGGCACGGACCTGCTCTTTGCCGCCTTCACCAAACTGAGCGGCACGGTGAACCTGGCGCGCCGGCGCATGGTGCCCTGGCGCGTGGTGGCGCAGCTTTGCGCGGGCAGCATCCCGGCGGCGCTGGCTTCCCTCTGGTTTCTGGACCGCCTGGGGCCCGATAGCGCCGCCGCGCAGCACATCATGACCACCGCGTTGGGCGGCGCCCTGCTACTGACGGCGGCAGCCACGTTCTACAAAGC
>CALGFL010000286.1 GCA_937881145.1 uncultured Bordetella sp. | reverse complement strand
CTCGCCAACCGCGGCTACGCCGTGCTGTCGGTCTTCGTGCTGAAGTCGTGCTTTCTGGGCGTGATGCTGTTCGGCCAGCGCCGGGTGTCCGACACCGTCCACACCTTGTCCGTCTTCATGGTGGCCCTGGGCCTGCTCCTGGCCGCGGCGTGGATGGCGGCGGCGAATTCCTGGATGCAGACGCCCGACGGCGTCGCCATGGTGGATGGCCGCTACCAGGTCTATGACTGGTTCCAGGTGATCTTCAATCCCTCCTTCGGCTGGAGCCTGTTGCTGACCGTGCTGGGCGCGGCGCTGGCGACCTCCTTCCTCATCATGGGCGTCACGGCGCTGCAGGCGCTGCGCCGCCCGCCCGGCGACGGCGAGCGCTGCGCCTTCAAGACGGCGTTGATCGTGGCAGTGCTGGCCTCGTTGCTGCAGGCCCTGGCGGCGTCGGGCATGGGCGATGTCATCAGCCGCTATCAGCCGGTCAAGGCCGCCACGCTGGCCGGCTATTGGCATAGCGGCGACGAGCCCGAACTGATCCTGCTGGGCTTTCCCGATGCGAGCACGCAGACCAACCGTGTCCTGCTGGCCGTTCACGGCACGGGCGGCCGCTGGCTGGGCCGCGACGACAAGGGCTATCTGGGGCTGGACAAGTTCACCGGCCCGCGCCCGCCGGTGGCGCTGTCGTTCTGGCTGCTGCGCGTCTCGGCGCTCCTGGCCCTGTCGATGGGCGTCGCGTCGGTGCTGACCTTGCTGCGCACCTTCAGGCGGCGCATGGACCTGGCGGTGCTGGGATCGCGCTGGCGCAAGATGCTGGTGGGCATGAGCTTTTCGGGCGGCCTGCTGGTTATGCTGGGCTGGTGCGTATCGCTGGTGGGACTGCTGCCCTATGTGGTCAATCGCAGCATCAATCTGAGCGACGTGTTCAGGCCGACGGCCTCGAGCACCTTGCTGCTCAGCATCGCGGGCTATGCCGCGCTGTACGCGGTGCTGTCCGCGGCCTTCGTGGGCATGCTGCTGCACGCGGTGCGCTATGGCGTGGTGCCGGTGCGCAAAACGGCGGGAGGCCCGGCATGATCGCGGAACTGGCTGCTTCGCAAGGGCTCGCCATCGGCGACCCCGCTTTCTGGATGCCCATGGTCTTCCTGGTCATTCTGCTGCTGCTGCTCGCGGCGGGCCTCGTGTTCGACGGCTTCGACATCGGCGTGGGGCTGCTGCTGCAGCTGGCGCCGGCGGAATCGCGGCCGCAGATGCTGTCCATGCTCAGCGCCTGGCGCGACGCCAATGAATTCTGGCCACTTCTGGGCGTGGGCCTGTTCTGCGCGGCTTTTCCGTTTGCCTGGGGGCAGGTGCTGGGCAATCTGTACGCCCCGTTGGCCTGCATGACCCTGGGCATGATGCTGCGTAGCGTGGCTTTCGAATTCCGCCTGCGCGCCAGCGCCCGGCACAAGCCGCGCTGGATGCTGGGCTTCTGGCTCGGGTCGCTGCTGGCGGCGCTGGGGCAGGGCGCGGCCTTGGGCCGCATCGTCACCAGCTACCAGACAGATCCGGGCTATCTGGGCTTCTCGCTGTTCGTGGGCGTGTGTGCGGTGGCGGCCTATGCGCTGCTGGGCGCCTGCTGGCTGGTGATGCGGGTCGAGGGCGATCTGCAGCGCTACGCGATCGGCTGGGCCCGCCACACGGTGCGCTGGACGGCGGTGGGCATGGTGGCGATCGCCGTGACGCTCGGTCTGGTCAACTCGGGCGTGTTCGCAAAATGGAGCGACGTGCAGCACCTGGGCATTTCGGCCACGATCTGGGCTGTGATGCTGATGTGCTTCGTCGGCATGGAAATCGTGCTGGCCCGGCTGGCGTCCAAGTCCGATCAACTGCGCAGCTGGCTGCCCTTCGCGCTGTGCGTGGGTCTCTATCTGCTGATGCTGGGCGGACTGGCCTACAGCTTCTTCCCCTATCTGGTACTGGACGACATGACCTTGTGGGACAGCGCCGGGTCGGTGGCCTCGATGCGCATGACCCTGGCCGGCGTGATCGTCGGCGTGCCGGTGGTGCTGGTGTTCAACGTGCTGGCCTACCGCACGGTGTTCGGCAAGGCGCGCGGCTAGGGGTGCCGCTCAGCGCACCTGGCTGAGGATGTCCGCGCCGTAGGCATCCAGCTTGCGCGCGCCCACGCCGCTGATGTGCCCGAGCTCGTCCAGCGAGGCCGGCCGCGCCATGGCGATCTCGCGCAGCGTGGCGTCGTGGAAGATCACATAGGCCGGCACGCCGTGGCTCTTGGCCACTTCGCCGCGCCAGGCGCGCAGGGTCTCGAACAGCGATAGCGCTTCGGGCGGCAGATCCACCGCGAGCGCCTTGGCGCGCGAACTGCCGCGCGGCGCTTTTTCCTTTTTTTCCAGATCCCGGCGCAGCATGATTTTCTGCTCGCCCTTGAGCACGGTCCGGCTGGCTTCGGTCAGGCCGAAAGTGCCATAACCCTCGCCGTCGATCATCAAGAGGCCCTGCGCCAGCAGCTGGCGCAGCACGCCGCGCCAGGTCTGCTCGGAAAGATCCTGGCCCACGCCGAACACGCTCAGCGATTCATGGTCGTGCTGCCGCGTGCGGTCGGTGCTCTTGCCGCGCAGAATGTCGATCAAGTGCCCGGCGCCATAGCGCTGCCCGCGCTGCTGCAGGCGATACACCGCCGACAGGGCCTTCTGCGCCGCTACCGTGCCGTCCCAGGCCTGAGGCGGTTCCAGGCACACGTCGCAGTTGCCGCAGGCCGTGATCGTCTGGCCGAAATACGCCAGGAGGCGCACGCGCCGGCATTCCACCGTTTCGCACAGCCCCAGCATCGCGTCCAGGTTTTGCCCCAGGCGGCGGCGAAATACTTCGTCGCCCGGCGATTCGTCGATCATGCGGCGCTGCTGTACCACGTCCTGCAAGCCATAGGCCAGCCAGGCCGAGGCCGGCTGCCCGTCGCGGCCCGCCCGGCCGGTTTCCTGGTAGTAGCCTTCCACCGATTTGGGCAGATCGATGTGCGCGACAAAGCGTACGTCCGGCTTGTCGATGCCCATGCCGAAGGCAATGGTGGCCACCATGACCACGCCGTCTTCGCGCAGAAAGCGCGATTGGTTTGCCGCGCGCACCGCGGCGCTCAGCCCCGCGTGATAGGGCAGGGCGTCGATGCCGTGCTCGCACAGAAAATCGGCGGTCTCTTCGACCCGGTTGCGCGACAGGCAATACACCACGCCCGACTCGCCCTGGTGCTCGCCGCGGACCAGATCCAGCAACTGTTTGCGGACCTCGTTCTTTTCGACGATGCGATAACGGATATTGGGCCGATCGAAGCTCGCGACGAAATGCCGCGCCGCATCCAGCGCCAGACGCTGCGCGATCTCCGTGCGCGTCATGGCCGTGGCCGTGGCGGTGAGCGCGATGCGCGGCACTTCGGGCCAGCGCTCGTGCAGCATGGACAGTTGCAGATACTCGGGCCGGAAGTCGTGTCCCCATTGCGAGACGCAATGCGCTTCGTCGATGGCAAAGAGTGCAATGCGGCCGCGGCCCAGCAGCTGCAGGCAGCGGTCGGTCATCAACCGCTCGGGCGCCACGTAGAGCAGATCCAACTCGCCGGCCAGGAAGGCCCGCTCGACGTCTTTGACCTGCTGCCAATCCTGCGTCGAATTGAGAAAAGCCGCCCGCACGCCCAGTTCGGTCAGCGCGTCGACCTGGTCCTGCATGAGCGCGATGAGCGGCGACACCACCACGCCGGTGCCTTCGCGCACCAGCGACGGGATCTGATAGCAGAGCGATTTGCCGCCGCCCGTAGGCATGAGAACCAGGGCATCGCCGCCGCCGATCACGTGTTCGACGACGGCCTGCTGTTCACCGCGGAAGGATTCGTAACCGAAGACGCGCCGCAGAACGTCGAGGGCGCGGGAATCGTCAGACATGGGGAAAGCGCAAGGAGTGCATGAGGGAAATTTTACGCATTATCGGGATGTCGAGTTCTTGAGCCGCATCGGCGCCGCGGGGTAAAGCGCCCCGCCACGTCGAAGCGGACAAGGCATACCCAATGGGCACAGGACGGGTTAAGAACCCAAAGAACTAGGAAAACGAAGAGAACCAAGCCCCCAAAATGACAATTCCAAGAACTCGATGACAAGTTGATAATTCAAGCTCGTTTCCAAAGACGGTAATATTTTCAATACATTACCCGCCCCCTTGCGCCCATCAAGCCCAAGCGCGACTATTCCGTCCATGGATTCGACTCACACCAAACTGCTCGTCGTCGACGACGACCCCGCCCTGCGCCAGCTGCTGGCCGACTACCTCAATCGGCACGGCTACGACACCTTGCTGGCGCCCGACGCCAGCGACCTGCCGGCCCGCATCGCCCGCTATTCGCCCGATCTGCTGGTCCTGGACCGCATGCTGCCCGGCGGCGACGGCGCCGATGCCTGCCGCCGCCTGCGCGAGCAGGGCGAAGACATCCCCGTCATCCTGCTGACCGCGCGCGACGAAGCCGTCGACCGCATCATCGGCCTGGAAGCCGGCGCCGACGATTACCTGGGCAAGCCTTTCGACCCGCGCGAACTGCTGGCCCGCATCGAGGCCGTCCTGCGCCGCAAGCGCGGTCCTTCGGCGCTCACCAAAGATGCGCCGGTGCCTTTCGGCCCCTTCGTGTTCGACCCGGCCACGCGCCAACTCACGCGCGACGACACCGTGGTCAAGCTGACCGGAGGCGAAATCAACCTGCTCGAAGCCCTGGTCAAGAACGCCGGCAAGCCCCTGTCGCGCGAGCGCCTGCTGTCCCTGGCGCGCGACGACGACGGCGAGCGCAACGACCGCGCCATCGACATCGCCATCTTGCGCCTGCGGCGCGCCATCGAAGACGACCCCAAGCAACCGCGCTGGATCCAGACCGTCTGGGGCATCGGCTACCGGTTCTCGCCTTGATGGGTTTTTTGCAGTTCCTGGTGCCGCGGTCGCTGCGCGCGCGCCTCATCCTGCTGGTCCTGGGCTCGGCGCTGCTGGCCCAGGCGGCCACGCTGGCCACCGTCACCTATCTGCGCAATCAATTCCTGGACAAGGTGGCCATCGAGTACGTGGCCACGACCATCCGCACCTTGCGCGCCGCCCTGGCACAGATTCCCGCCGAAGACCGCTCCAATTTCGTGCGCGTGGCATCGCAGGGCCAATGGCATTTGTGGTCGCGCCTGCTGCCGCCCGAAGCACGCCTGCAGCGGCGCCCCGACCGCCGCTGGCACGAGCACGAGCCGCCGCCGCTGCCGCCCGAATACGAACGCATGCGCGACGCCATGCGCGGCCCGCTGCTCATGCTCAACCAGCGGCTCAACGACGGTACGCGCGTGGCCTTGTCGCGCGGCCCCAGGCCCGAAGTTTTCATCTCGC
>CALGFL010000285.1 GCA_937881145.1 uncultured Bordetella sp. | reverse complement strand
CGATCTCAAGGAGCCCTACATGGGCTTCGCCCGCATCGACGGCCGCGACTACTTCGTCAACGCCATCCCCATCGCCACGCGCCTGGGCAAGCCAACCGGCGCGCTCATCTCCAGCATCGGCACGCGCGAAGATCTCTACCGCACGCGCAACACGCTCATCCACAATGCCCTGCTGATGCTCGTGGCCGTGCTGCTGGCCGCCACCCTGGCCATCATCTGGCTCCTGCGCCGCCTGTTCGGCCCCGTTCCGGCGCTGATCCGCTCGCTCATCGGCATGGCGCAGGGCGACACCCTTACCGTCGCGCCCCACCAGGACAGGCGCGATGAAATCGGCCAGCTCGCCAAGGCCATCGAAACGCTGCGCAAGGCTGCCGTCGAACGCGAACAGCTGCTCTCCATCCGGGAGACCGCCATACGGCTGGACCACATGGCGCACCACGATCCGCTGACCGGCCTGCCCAACCGTGCCTACCTCGACCGCGTGCTCGCGCGCATGGTCGAAGGCCTGCCCTCGGGCGCGCGCTTCAATGTGATGCTGTTCGACCTGGACCGCTTCAAGCCGGTCAACGACAGCTACGGCCACGCCACGGGCGACGCACTGCTGGTGGCCGTGGGCGACCGCCTGAACCTGCTGCTCGGCCCGGAGGACCTGGCCGTGCGCCTGGGCGGCGACGAATTCGTCGCGGTCCAGACCGTCGTGCGCGACGCGCGGCTGGAAGCGGTCAGGCTGGCCGAACGCATACTCGAAGCCCTGCAACGGCCTTTCCTGATCGACGGCCGGGCATTGAGCATCAGCACGAGCATAGGCGTGGCGCTCGCGCCCGACGACGGCGACAACGCCCACGATCTGCTCAGGCACGCCGACGCAGCGCTGTATGCGGCCAAGAACACCGGGCGCGGCCGCTATCTCTTTCATGAACCGCGCACACCCGGCCAGACCTGGATCGGTACGCCCACGCATTGAGACCATGCCAAATCTCCCCACGCCGATCACCACGCACAGCATGCCGTCCCGGCTCCGCAGGCATCTGCCCGTCTGGCGCCGCCGATTGGCCCTGGCGTGCGCGACCCTGCTGCTGGCCGCGCCGTTCATGCCGGCCCGAGCCGCCGACACCCTGGCCAAGATCGCCGGCACGCACCGCATCGTCATCGGTTACCGCCATAGCGGACCGCCGTTTTCCTTCTCGAATAACGGCCAGGTCGTGGGCTATGCCATCGACATCTGCCAGGACGTCGTCAAAGATCTGGCCAAGCAGCTCCATCTGAACCGCATCGACATCGACTACAAAGCGGTCGACACGGCTTCCCGTTTCATCCAGGTCAACAACGGCAGCATCGACATGGAATGCGCCACGACCACCAACACCGCCGCGCGCCGCAAGCAGGCGGAGTTCTCATACCCGTATTTCTTCACGACGACGAATTTCGTCTCCAGGAAGAACGCCGGGCTCAACACCATCGCCGACCTTGCCGGACACACCATCGCGGCCACCTCGGGCACGAGCGATCTGGACCAGCTCAACAGCGTCAACAAGAAGCGCGACCTGCACATTCTCGTGGTGCTGCGCCGCACGCACGGCGAGGCCTTCCGCCTGGTCCAGACCGGCCAGGCCTCGGCCTTCGTCATGGACCACAGCATCCTGGCCGGCCTGGTCGCCAGTTCCAGCAACCCCGAAGACTATGTCATCTCGAAAGAGGCATTCAGCGAACCCGAGCCCTACGGCATCGTCATGCCGGCCGGCGACCTCGCCTTCAAGAACGCGGTCGACCGAGCCCTGGGTGCCTTGTTCGCCGGCAATGAAATCGACCGCATCTACAAGAAGTGGTTCGTGCAGCCCATTCCACCCAATGGCCGCAGCCTCGGCATCCCCATGTCGCCCACGCTGCGCGGCTGGATCGCCAAACCGCGCGAATACCTGAACTGACCGGAACCCTCACACACTATGCGCCTGTCCGCATTTGCTAGATTCCGGCATCTGGGCTCGAGCCTGGTGGCCGCCTTGTTGATGGCCGGCACGGCGCTGGCCCAGCCCGCGTCCTCCACCCTGGATCGCATACGCCAGACAGGGGTGCTGCGCATCGGCTACGACGGCCACGAGCCACCCTTCGACTACATCGACCGCGACGGCAAGGTCATGGGCTATTCGATCGAGCTGTGCAACCGGCTGGCGCAAGCCCTGCGCGTCCAGCTCTCCCTACCCAAGCTCGCGATCCAATACAACCAGCTCACTTACGGCGACCGCATCGACGACATCAACAGCGGCGCGATCGACATCGAATGCGGCACCAGCACGGTCACGCCGCGGCGGCTCGCCAGCGTGGCCTTCGCGCCCAGCCATTTCATCACCGCGTCGCGCTATGCGTCGCTGGCGGCCGATTCGCTGCGCTCGATCGACGACCTGCACGGCAAGAGCGTGGCGGTCGTACGAGGCACGAACAATGTCAGCGACATCGCCCGGCTCAATCGCCAACGCCGGCTCAACTTGTCCATCCTCGTCGTCTCCAACAATCAGGCGGCCTTCGACATGCTCACGCAAGGCAAGGTCAGCGCCTTCCCCATGGACGATGTGCTGCTGCGCGCGATGATCGACGCCTCGGGGCAACCCGAACGCTACACGATCTCCCGCGACTCCCTGGCGCCGCCCCTGCACTACGGCTTCATGATGCGCCGCGACGATCCGGAGTTCGCCCACGTCGTCGACGCGGCCCTGCGCCGGATCTATGCCGGCCCCGAGATGCAGGCCATCTACGACCGCTGGTTCAACGCCCCGCTGCCCGGCCTGGGCGTCGACCTGCACATGCCCATGAGTCCGGTCATGCACGATATGTTCTCGAAGGCCGAGTCAGGGACGCAGTAACTGCAAAAAAGCGCAAAGAATCGGCTTGGCCGCCGCGCCGTAACAAATCTTGCGCATTTGCGCGGCTATGATGCGTTCATAGAATTTGTACCGAAAAGGAGCCCGAATGGATATTTCCCCCAGCGCTATGGCCAATTTGGCCTTGAGCATGCAGTCGGCCAACACCAATGCAACCGTGGGCACGTTGATGCTGCGCAAGAGCCTCAATCTTGCGTCCAGTGAAATCAGCTCGCTCATGCAGTCGGTGTCGCCGCAACTGGCGACCTCGGGCACCCTGGGTACGCAAATCAATACCTACGCCTGATTTTTCCGGCCTGCCAAATGCAAAAAAGCGATGCCTGACCGGCATCGCTTTTTTTATGCCCTCGGCGCTTACTTGGCCGAAGTGAAGAACATGTTCTTGCGCAGCCGTTCGCGATGGAATTCTTCATCGAAGAGCTCCAGCGACGGCTTGATCAGGTCGCTGCGCGCGACCAGGCCCACCAGACGGCGCGACTGCGCGTCCTGCACCACCGGCAGACGCTCCACGCCATGCACCGCCAGGCGCGTGGCGACGATGCGGCAGGTTTCTTCGGGCAAGGCCACGAGCGGGACATTGGCGCCGAACAGATCGGCGACCGTCGTCACGCCGCTGGCCTGGCCCGCCAGCAGCGCCTCGCGGTCGAGCATGCCGACCAGCACCCCGTCATGCACCACGGGGAAGGCGCGATGGCTCTGCGAGGGACCGAAATGCTCCTGCAGGACCTGGGCCAGGGATTCGGTCGCGTCGATAGTGCGCACCTGGCGCGTCATGACTTCCTGCACCGAATGGCGCTCGAGTGGGTCGACCGTATATTCGCGGTAGATGTGGAAACCGCGGCGCGCGATCTTTTCGGTCAGGATCGAGCGCGGCATGGTCAGAACGACGAAGCCGTAGGACACGATCGAGGCCAGCATGACCGGCAGGAAAGCATTGGCGCTGTGCGTCAGGCCAAAGGCGAACGTGATGGCCGTGAGCGGCGCGCCCAGCACGCCGGACAGCGTGGCCGCCCTGCAGACCAGCAGCCACAGGCCCGTATCGCCGCCCGGCAGGATGGGACCGAGCACCACGCCCACGCCCGCGCCCATCATCAGGAGCGGCGCCAGCACCCCGCCCGATGTGCCCGAGCCCAGCGCCACCACCCAGATGATGGCCTTGACGACCAGGATCGCCAGCACAACGCCGATGGTCAGATGGTTGTGCAGCAGATCGCCGATGACGTCATAACCCACGCCCAGCGCGCGCGGCTGGAAATAGCCGCCCAGGCCTACCACCAGGCCGCCGATGGCCGGCCACCACATCCAGTGCACGTGCAGGTGCTCGAACATGTCCTCGACTTTGTAGAGCGCCATCGACAGCGAGCGCGCCAGCACGCCGCACAGCAGACCGGCCAGAATGCACGAGATCAGCGCAGGCAAGGTCACCGGCCCCGTCTCCACCGGAAACAGCGGGCCGGTGCCCATGAACGTGCCGCGCAAAAAGGCCGCCACGGCGCAAGCCACGGCCACGGGCAGCATGCTGCGCGGCCTCCATTCGAACAGCAGTAGTTCGACGGCCAGCAGCAAGGCGGCCACCGGCGTGCCGAACACCGCCGTCATGCCGGCCGCGGCGCCCGCCACCAACAGCGTCTTGCGCTCGGCGGAGGTCAGCTTGACGAACTGGGCCAGCAGCGAGCCGATGGCCCCGCCCGTCATGATGATGGGACCTTCCGCACCGAACGGTCCGCCGCTGCCGATCGCGATGCCCGACGAAAGGGGCTTGAGCACAGCCACCTTGGACGACACCCGGCTCTTGGAAAAGAGAATGGCCTCGATAGCCTCGGGGATGCCGTGCCCGCGGATCTTGTCCGAGCCGAAGCGCGCCATCAGGCCGACGATCAGGCCGCCGATGGCCGGGACGATGATCACCTTCCAGCCCAGCGTGTTCTCGGCCGGCGAATGATTGACCAGCGAGAAAGTATGGAAGAAGAACACATTGGTGAAGAAGTAGATCAGGTCCAGCAGCAGCGCCGCGGCTATCGTGGCCAGTATGGCGATGACGCAGGCTATTCCGATGATCCGGAACAAGGTCATGTCGGTAGCGAAGTCGCGCCGATGTTTTAGGGTACTCATGAATTTCACTTGACGTTGGGAATCTTGAAAGCGCGGCCGAAAGCGGAAAGCTCGTTCTGGTGCTGCGCGGCCAGGCGCGCCACCAGTTGGCCGCCCTGCCGCGTGAGATGCACTTCCACCTGGCGCGCGTCGGCGTTGCTCGGGCGACGCACCACCAGGCCGGCCTCTTCGCAGCGCGTGACCAAGGCCACCGTGCCGTGCGGCGCGGCCTGCAGCCGCCTGGCCAGTTCGCCCACGGTGGCCCATTCGCGGCCGGGGTAGCCCTTGATGTGCAGCATCAGCAGATATTGCAGCGGCGTAATGCCCTGGGCATGCGCCAGATCTTCGGAAACGCGCAGGAAGCGGCGCAGGTGATAGCGGAAATCGGACAGGGTCTCGAAGTCTTGCTTGTCCAGCATCGGAGCCAGCGGCGCGTCCTTGGACGAGCGTTCTCGGGATTTCATGGATATATCATAACATGACATATTTTCGGCGCGACCGCACCCGCCCTGCCTTGCGCGCCGAAGCGGCGGATTCATGCAATCTGCCCTGCTATCCTTGTCAGCTTGCAGACAACTTGCCGCACAGCCGATGAAGCTCTCCACATCCCGACTGCTCGCCCAGGAGAGCGCCGACTGGCATTACCGCGGCCTCGTCGGCCAGGATGCGAAACGGTTTTGATACCGGCGGCGGGTACGGCGA
>CALGFL010000284.1 GCA_937881145.1 uncultured Bordetella sp. | reverse complement strand
AGGTGGCCTGGCACGACTTCGGCGGCTTTCCCGAGGCGCTCTATCACTTGCAGTATTCCGCGTCCGGCTCGCCCGCCCTGGCCGAGCGCACGCGCCAGGTCTTGGCCGACGCCGGCCTGCCCGCGGCCAACGACCCGCGACGTCCGCTCGATCACGGCGCCTGGGTGCCGCTGCGCTATCTCTACCCGGACGCCGACGTGCCCGTGGTCCAGCTCGCTCTGGATGCCGGCCGCGACGCCGCGGCCCAGTACGAGCTCGGACGCGCCCTGGCGCCGCTGCGCGACGAAGGCATCCTGATCATCGGTTCGGGTTCGCTCACGCACAATCTGCACGACGTAGCGCGCAGCGATGCGCCGCCGGCCAGCTACGTCAAGCCCTTCCAGGACTGGTACGCCGAGCGCCTGCGGGACGGACGCCTGGATGAACTGTTGCAATGGGAGTTCGACGCGCCCAATGCCCATCGCGCGCATCCCCACGACGATCACCTCATGCCGCTGTACGTGGCCCTGGGTGCGGGCAACGGCGATCCGGCGCAGCGCCTGAACGACGAGATCAGCTATGGCGCATTGGCGATGGACGCCTACGCTTTCGGCGCAGCCGCGGCGCACTGAATAAAAAAATCGCCGCGCATTGCGCGGCGATTTGCTCTTGCTCGATCGCTGCGGTCTTGAGCAATCAGGCTGCCAGCAGCTGGCGCAGCACGAAAGGCAGAATCCCGCCGTGCTTGTAGTAGTCGACTTCGATCGGCGTATCGATGCGCAGCAGCAAGGTCACGTCCTGTTTGCTGCCGTCGGGGCGATGGATGGTCAGCGTCACGTGCTGCATGGGCTTGATGCCTTGCTCCAGCCCCGAGATGTCGAAGGTCTCCTCGCCCGTGATGTTCAGGCTATCCACGCTGTCGTTGCCCTTGAACTGCAGGGGCAGCACGCCCATGCCCACCAGGTTGTTGCGATGGATGCGCTCGAAGCTGCGGGCGATCACCGCCTTCACGCCCAGTAGCTGCGTGCCCTTGGCCGCCCAGTCGCGCGACGAGCCCGTGCCGTATTCCTCGCCGCCGAACACCACGCTGGACGTGCCCTGCGCGATGTATTTCATGGCGGCATCGTAAATGGACATCTGCTCGCCGCCGGGCTGGAACAGCGTATCGCCGCCTTCGAAGCGGCTGCCGTCGGCCATGGGCGGAATCATCAGGTTCTTGATGCGCACATTGGCGAAGGTGCCGCGCATCATGATCTCGTGATTGCCGCGCCGCGAGCCGTAGCTGTTGAAATCGGCCTTGTGCACGCCGTGTTCCTCCAGCCACTTGCCGGCGGGCGACGTGGTCTTGATGGAGCCGGCCGGCGAGATGTGGTCGGTGGTGACCGAGTCGCCGAAGATGCCCAGCGCGCGCGCGCCCTTGACCGTAGGCATGGCGCCCGGCGTCATGCTGAAGCCTTCGAAGAAAGGCGGCTCGGCGATATAGGTGGACTTGGGCCAGTCGTAGGTCTCGCCCTTGACGCCCTTGATGTTCTCCCACAGCTTGCCCGGCTTGGTTTTGACCTGGCCGTAGTTGTCGCGGAAGGCATCGGGGTCCATGGCGAACTTGAGCAGGTCGTCGATTTCTTTCGTGGTGGGCCAGATGTCGCCCAGCCAGACGTCGCCTTTCTTGCCGCGGCCCACGGGTTCGGTCATCAGGTCCTTGAGCACGGTGCCGGCGATGGCATAGGCCACCACCAGCGGCGGCGAAGCCAGGAAGTTGGCCTTGATGTTGGGGTGGATCCGCGCCTCGAAGTTGCGGTTGCCCGACAGGACGGCCGCGCATACCAGGTCGTTGGACGTGATGGCTTCGTTCAGGTCGGGCGTGAGGTCGCCGGCGTTGCCGATGCAGGTGGTGCAACCGTAGGCGGCCACGTCGAAGCCCAGCTTGTCCAGGTAGGGCAGCAGGCCCGTCTTGGTGAGGTAGTTGGTGACCACGCGCGATCCGGGGGCCAGCGAGGTCTTGATGTGCTTGGGCACCGTCAGGCCCGCTTCGACTGCTTTCTTGGCCAACAGGCCTGCCGCCAGCAGCACGCTGGGGTTGGACGTGTTGGTGCACGAGGTGATGGCGGCGATCAGAATGTCGCCGTTCTTGACCTTGGTCCCGGCGCTGGTGGTGAAGGTCTCGCCCAGCTTGGCGGCCGGCTGGTTAAAGCCGTTCTCGGAGGTCGGTTTGGAGTACAGCGCGGTGAAGGTCTTCTTCACATTGCCGATCTCGATGCGGTCCTGCGGGCGCTTGGGACCGGCGAGCGACGGCGCGACCGTGGCCAGGTCCAGCGTGACCAGCTTGGTGTAGTTGATGTCCTTGGCCTTGGGCATGCCGAACATCTTCTGCGCCTTGAAATAGCCTTCGAAGGCGGCGATCTCTTCTTCGGTGCGGCCGGTGCCCCTGAAGTAGTCGATGGTGCGCTCGTCGACCGGGAAGAAGCCCATGGTGGCGCCGTATTCGGGCGCCATATTGCCGATGGTGGCGCGGTCGGTCACCGACAGGCTGGCCGTGCCTTCGCCGCAGAACTCGACGAACTTGCCCACTACCTTTTCCTTGCGCAGCATCTCGGTGATGGTCAGCACCAGGTCGGTGGCGGTGACGCCGCCGCGCAGCTTGCCTTTCAATTCCACGCCCACCACGTCGGGGGTGAGGAAGTACACCGGCTGGCCCAGCATGCCGGCCTCGGCCTCGATGCCGCCCACGCCCCAGCCCACCACGCCGATGCCGTTGATCATGGTGGTGTGGCTGTCGGTGCCCACCAGCGAGTCGGGGTAGTAGACCCCGTCCGGGGTGTGATGCACGCCGCGTGCGAGATATTCCAGATTGACCTGGTGCACGATGCCGAATCCCGGGGGGACCACGCCGAAGGTGTCGAAGGCCTGCATGCCCCACTTCATGAACTGGTAGCGCTCCTGGTTGCGCTGGAATTCCAGCTTCATGTTCAGGTCGAGCGCGTCATGGGTGCCGTAGTAGTCGATCATCACCGAGTGGTCGACGACCAGGTCCACCGGCACCAGCGGCTCGATGAGCTTGGGGCTTTTGCCCATTTTGCTGGCCACCGAGCGCATGGCGGCGATGTCGGCCAGAAGCGGCACGCCGGTGAAGTCCTGCAGGATCACGCGCGCCACGACGAAGGGGATCTCGTCCTCGCGCTTGGCGTTGGGCGCCCAGCGAGCCAGCTGGCGCACGTGTTCCTCGGAAACCTTTTTGCCGTCGCAATTGCGCAGCACCGATTCGAGCACGATGCGGATCGACAGCGGCAGCTTCTGCACATCCACGCCCAGGGCCTTGCCCAGGGCCGGCAGCGAATGATATTGGCCGGTTTTCTTGCCTATCTTGAATGTCTTGAGCGTACCCAGGGTGTCGTGCTGCATGTTGGCTCCTTGCAAAGTTGGAATCGAAGGGCGAGGCTCATTTTCCGGCGTTTTACTGTGCTTGGCTAGAACGATCGGGACGAACGCGGCGCGGCCGGCCAGGCGATCAGCGAGGCAAGCCTGCCGCCCGTGGGCCCGTGCGCCAGCCGGTTCAGGCCGGCCTCTTCTTTAGAAGTTTCATTATTGCGGCAAATAGCCGTGAAATCTGCCAAATATTTTCATATAGGTGAAATATCCAATACCGATCGAATCCCGGATAGGGCAGAATTTCAGTCAAATCGCCGGCTCGACTGGCCGGCGCGACCGTTTCACGCTGCCTGCAAGACATTGCCTGCCTGTGCCACACCAGCGCAAACCCCCAAAAGCCGCGACGCCGCCTTCCACCCAAGATTCGACCGGGCGCGACGATGTCTGCGCCGGCATTCCTGCCGGCGCCGCGGCCAACGACGGGCAAGCCGGGGCGGCCGACAGTGACAGGGAATTGGGCGCGCGCCTGCGCGCCATGCGCAACGAACGCAAACTCACGCTGAAGGACCTCGCCGCGCGCACCCATATGTCGATCGGCATGCTCAGCCAGATCGAGCGCGGCGTCAGTTCGCCCTCGATGCGTTCGCTGCGTCAGCTCTGCATGGCCCTGGGCGTCGACGGTGCCGCGCTGTTCGCGCCGGGCGCATCGCCGCGCGCCGGCAAGACAGCGCAAGTCGCGAGCGAATTCGCGGTGCTGGCCGCGCAGCGCAAGGCGCTGCGCCTGGCAGATTCGGGCGTCACCAAATACCGGATCACCCCTGCCAACTGCGCCTCGCTCGAGGCCTTCCTGATGGAACTGGAGCCTGGCGCGGCGTCGGATCCGAGCCTGCGCATGCAGACCGGCGACAAGATCGCCTATGTGCTGGAAGGCAGGCTGCGCGTGACCATCGACGAGGTCACGCTGATGCTCGGGCCCGGCGATACCTACGGCTTGACCGGCAACCGCAAATACCGCTGGGAAAATGCCTGGAACAAGAAAACGGTCTTCGTGGTCGTCAACAGCAGTCACTTCTACGTCTGAGCACAGGGTGTGCCGGCCGTCTCCGTTTCGGATGGATGAAATATGGCAAGCAATCTCCCCCAACGCGTGGATGTCGCCGTGATCGGCGGCGGCATCATCGGCATCAGCACCGCATGGGCGCTTGCCAAGGCCGGCGTGCGGGCAGCGGTGTTCGAGAAAGGCGTCGTGGCCGGCGAGCAGTCGTCGCGCAACTGGGGCTGGATCCGCACCGTCGGGCGCGCCGGCAAGCCGCTGCCGCTCGCGCTGCGCGCCATCGACCTATGGCGCGAAATCCAGGCGCGGCGCGATGTCGGCTACCGGCAGACCGGCCTGGCCTATCTCGCCGAAACAGAACAAGACATGGCGGCCCACCGCGCGTGGCTGGATAAAGCGCGCCCGTCGGGCGTGTCCGCCGAACTGA
>CALGFL010000283.1 GCA_937881145.1 uncultured Bordetella sp. | reverse complement strand
GCAGGTCCGCGTCGAAGAAAACCTCTACGTCGTCGAACCGGTTGCACCGGGCAAGGCCGTGCGCGGTCACGCCCTGGTCATCGCTTCCGGCGTGCTGGCGCGCAATCTGGCGGGCTATGCGCGTCGGGCGCGCTGGCCCGGCGTGCTGGTGGGGCCCGGCTCCGCCATCGTGGCCCAGGACTACACCGGCCTGTCGGTGGCCGTGCTGGGCGGCGGCGACAATGCCTTCGAGAACTTCGTCTACGTGCGCGGCCGCGGCGCGAAGTCGGTGAATCTCTACTCGCGCACGGTGCGTGCGCAATCACAATGGGTAGCCCGCGCGGGCGATGCCGGCGTGCATCGCGGCGCCTATGACGTCGACCCTGCCGCGCGCACGGTCAACGACCGCCCCTACGACCTCATCCTGGTGTTCTACGGCTGGGAGCCGCAGGCGGCCTTTGCCGACGGCCTGAATCTGGCGCGCGACGAGCGCGGCTACATCCGCACCGATACCGCCACCGCGCAGGCGAGCCTGCGCGGCGTCTACGCCATAGGCGAAGTCGCCAACCGCATGCACCCCTGCGTCGTCACCGCCATGGCCGACGGCGTCGTGGCCGCCAAGGCCATACAGCGGTGCCGCGAACAGCAGGCGTGAGTTGCGCGGCGGATCAAGACAGCACGCAATCCAGCGCAGCCGGCGCGCTCAATCGAACCGTGAACGCGCGCAGCTCGTCGCGCCGGAACACGTGCACTTGCACGCGCTCGCCCACCCGGTATTGCGACAGCAGCACGTCCAGCCCGGCAGGCGCATCCACGCGCAATCCATCCACAGCCACCAGCACGTCTCCCGCCGACAATCCAGCCTTGTGCGCGGCGCCGCCTTCCAGCACCGTGGCCAGCGCCAGCCCGTCGCCCTGTTTGCGCACACGCGCGTCGATGCAAGGAATCGGCGCGGCAGTCTTCCATTGCAGCGTCACGCCCGCTGTCGCCAGCAGCTCGGCCAGCGGCACATCGGCCGTGCCGTAGGCATAACGCGCCACGAAGCGGCGCACGTCCACGCCGGTGGCTTCGCGCACCAGCGCTGGCAAGGCCGCTTCATCCAGCCCTCGCTGTTTGCCCTGATAAAAATCGCGGCCATGGCGCTGCCACAGCAGGCGCATCACGTCGTCCAGCGAATGCCGTCCGCCGCTTTGCTGGCGTATGGTCAGATCCAGCCCCAGCGCCACCAGCGAGCCCTTGGTGTAGTAGCTGACGATCGCGTTGGGCGAGTTCTCGTCCTGCTTGTAATAGCGCGTCCAGGCATCGAAGGAGCTCTCGGCCACCGACTGCTTCTTGCGCCCGGGCGCGCGCGCCACGCCGGTAATGGTCTTGGCCAGCATGCGCAGGTATTCCGTGCGGGTAATGCAGCCCGAGCGCAGCAACAGCAGATCGTCGTAGTACGAGGTAAAGCCCTCGAAGATCCACAAAAGGCGCGTCAGATCGGGCCGCGACAGATCGTAAGGCACGAACGCCGCCGGCTTGATGCGCTTGACGTTCCAGGTGTGAAAGTACTCGTGGCTTACCAGCCCCAGGAAGGTGCGGTAGCCCTCGCCCTGCCCCTGCTGGCCGATCACGGGCAGGTCCTTGCGCGTGGCCATCAGCGCCGTGCTGGCGCGATGCTCCAGGCCGCCGTAGCCGTCGCCCGTGACCATGGTCATAAACACATAGCGGTCTGTGCTGTCGAGAAAGGGCGCGCGCCGGGTGCGCGGCTCGAACAGGGCGATCTCGGTTTCGCAAATGGCCTGCACGTCCCTGGCGATGCGCTTGAGATCCAGCCGGGGGATCTCGCCGGTGAACACCAGTTCGTGCAAGGCGCCGTGCGCGGTGAAGCGGATGACCTGCGGCGTGCCCATCTCCACCGGATAGTCGATCAGCGCGTCGTAGTCAGGCGCCCGATACAGGCCGAAACCGTGTCGCCGCGCCGCGCCCTGCATGCCGCGGGCTTCGGGCAGCGCGGTGTAGACCTTCCAGTGTTCCAGCCCGGGCGGGGCGACGAGATCGAGCAGGCAGGGTTCGTGTTCCTGCCCTTGGACGCGCAGGAACACGCTGGTGCCGTTGAAGAAAGCATGCGTCTGGTCCAGGTGCGCGCCGCGCACGGACAGGTCCCAGGCATAGACGGTGTATTCGACTTCGAGCGGGCCGGCGCACGGCGCGGCCTGCCAGGTATGGTTGTCGAGTTTTTCCACGCGCACCGGCCGGCCGCGGCTCCTGGCGGCCAATGTCTCGATCTGGCGCGAAAAATCGCGAATCAGGTAGCTGTCGGGTATCCAGGCGGGCAGGGCGAGTTTTTGGCCCTCGGGGTCTGGCCGCGCCACGGTGAGCGTGATGCGGTAGCGGTGTCCGGCGGGGTCGTGGGGCTGCAGACGATAGAGAATGGCGCTATTGTTCATGCCTCGTATTTTAATTCCGACCGCCAGGAGACATACCCATGAGCGAATCCTTTGTTCTGGCCGAGACCCGCGGCCGCGTAGGGCTCTTGACCCTGAACCGCCCCAAGGCCCTGAACGCGCTCAACGATACTCTGATGGACCAGCTCGGCGCGGCCCTCCTGGCCTTCGACGCCGACGACGGCATCGGCGCCATCGTCATCACCGGCAGCGAGAAAGCCTTCGCGGCGGGCGCCGACATCGGTGCCATGAAAGACTGGTCGTACATGGACGTCTACGGTAGCGAATACATCACCCGCAATTGGGAAGCGCTCAAGCGCGTGCGCAAACCGGTGATCGCCGCGGTGGCGGGCTACGCCCTGGGCGGCGGCTGCGAGCTGGCCATGATGTGCGACATCATCATCGCCGCCGACACGGCCAAGTTCGGTCAGCCCGAGATCAAGCTGGGGGTCATCCCCGGCGCCGGCGGCACGCAGCGCCTGCCGCGCGCGGTCGGCAAGGCCAAGGCCATGGACATGGTGCTCACTTCGCGCATGATGGCCGCCGAAGAGGCCGAGCGCGCGGGCCTGGTGTCGCGCGTGGTGCCTGCCGACAAGATGCTCGACGAAGCCATCGAGGCCGCCACCCTCATCGCCTCCATGTCGCTGCCTTCGGCCATGATGGCCAAGGAGTGCGTCAATCGCGCCTACGAAGGCACGCTCGCCGAAGGCGTCCTGTTCGAACGCCGGTTGTTCCATTCGCTCTTCGCCACCGAAGACCAGAAGGAAGGCATGGCCGCTTTCGTGGAAAAGCGCGCGCCGTCGTTCAAGCATCGCTGAGTGCTGCTTTTCGCCCCTGTCGCATGACAGGGCGCGTAGTCTGACAATGGGCTTGCTAAGTTGCGATGCATCACAAAAGCAAGCTATACTCGATAGGCTTGATGCTTAGCGAAACGAGTTTCGCGCGCAAAATTACAACGAGTTACAGAAAAGAAGGCGCCTTGACTGAGGCGCCTGAAAACAAGGCGGGGGCCGTGCGATCTGGCGCCGCCTTTTGTTGTCTGTAATCTGAGAGCAATGATTGCGTGTGCAAGGTCGTGGACAATGCGGGAAGACACCTCCGGTTTCGAAGTAGGGGATGAAGAGCCAGCGCCGGTAGTCTTGTCGGCCGAGCAGCTGCTTGCCCTTGGCAGGGAGGCCAGCCGAGACATGATGCTCGTGTTGGCGGCCCAGGCTGTAACCGGTCTTCTCGTGGTGGCGGTAGCGGGGATTTGGGCGGGGTCGACGGCGGCGTTGTCGGCATTGCTGGGGGCGGGAGCCTACTGGTTTCTCAATGCGCTGTTTGCGCTGCGTCTTCGGGTCAATGCCGCGCGGTCGGTGCGGGCCAATCCTTACGTCTTGCTTTTTGGTGAGTTGGTCAAGCTGTTCTTGACGGCGCTGCTGGTGGGCTTTGTCTCCTGGTATGCGAAAGCTTGGCTGGTGTGGCCTGCGATGCTGGCCGGCCTGGCGCTCACCATGAAGGGCTATCTTCCGTTGTTCGTGCTGTTGCGCAAGCGATCGATGCAATAGGCGGTCTTCGATATCACGTTATACTTATTAGTTGACGTGCCGATAGGCCGAGGCGGTGTGTTTTCAATATTGTTGGGGTGTCTAAAAAATGGCGGCAAGTGAATCGAATCTGCCTGATCCGGCGGAGTACATCACCCATCACCTGACGTTTTTCACGAATAAACCGCAAACAAGCGTCGTCGATTTTTCCATTATCAATTACGACACGATGTTCTGGTCGATCCTGACCGGCCTCGTTACCATTTGGATCCTGTGGCGCGCGGCCAAGAGCGCTTCGCCGGGCGTGCCATCGCGGTTTCAGTGCGCGATCGAGTGGCTGGTGGAGATGGTCGAGGATCAGGCTAAAAGCATGATCCACGGCAACCGCGCCTTCATCGCGCCGCTTGCCTTGATGCTCTTCATCTGGATCGCCCTGATGAACACGATGGACCTGCTGCCGGTCGACATCGTTGGCCGCACCATCGGCTGGCTGGGTCTTTCCTCGGAAATCACGCATCAGCGCATCGTGCCGACCGCCGACATCAACGCCACTTTCGGCATGGCGCTGGGCATTTTCATTCTGATGCTTTATTACAGTATCAAAATCAAGGGCCTGGGCGGCTGGCTGCACGAGCTGATCGTGGCGCCGTTCGGCGCACATCCGCTGCTCTGGATTCCCAATCTGGTCCTGAACATCATCGAATATGTGGCAAAGACGGTTTCGCTCGGCATGCGGCTGTTCGGCAATATGTACGCCGGCGAGTTGCTGTTCTTGCTGATTGCGCTTCTGGGCAGCCTCTGGAACTTCGGCGCTGACCCCACGGCGCTCGGTTTTGTCGGACAGGTGGCCGCAGGCAGCGTCTGGGCGATCTTCCACATCCTGATCGTGCTGTTGCAGGCATTCATCTTCATGATGCTGACGATGGTCTACCTGGGACAAGCGCACGATAAACACTAAACCTTGCGATCTACAGCAAGGCCGCAGTTCCGCTTTACCGCGTTTCATCGGTTTTAAATTTTTAAATAAGTAGCCAAGTCTTTTTCGGAGAATTGACCATGCAAGACATTTTCGCCAACATCCACGCCCTGACTGCCCTCGTCCAGGGTCCGACCGGCATCGGCATCGGCATCATCATCGGTCTTGGCGCGTGTGGCGCGTGTATCGGCATCGGCATGATGGGCGGCAAGTTCATCGAAGCTTGCGCCCGTCAGCCTGAACTGATGAACCCGCTGCAAACGAAGATGTTCCTGCTGGTTGGCCTGATCGACGCGGCGTTCCTGATCGGTGTCGGTATCGCGATGCTGTTCGCGTTCGCCAACCCGCTGCTGTCCAAGCTCGCGGGCTGAGTTTGCCCTGGCTCGGTTTTGCCCGCGGCAGTTGCCGGGGCAGAACCGGTGACAGGATGCCCGCTCGAGGCCTGATCCGCAGGATCGGGCTCAACGGCAGGGTATCTCGATAGAACGTTTGGAAGGAAACACCGTGAATCTTAACGCGACCCTGTTTGCGCAATTGATCGTGTTCCTGATCCTCGCGTGGTTCACGATGAAGTTCGTGTGGCCGCCGTTGATCAACGCCCTCGACGAGCGCTCCAAGAAGATCGCCGAAGGCTTGGCAGCCGCCGAAAAAGGCACGGCCGATCTGGCCCAGGCCCAGGCGCGCGTCAGCCTGATGGAAGCGTCTGCCAAGTCTGAAAACCATGCCCGCATGGCCGAAGCCGAGAAGCAGGCGGCCGAACTGATCGAGCAGGCCCGCCGCGAGGCCGAGGCCGAACGCGCCCGCATCGTGGCCCGTGCCGCTCAGGACGCCGCCCAGGAAATGCAGCGCGTGCGCGATACGCTGCGCAACGACGTGGCGGCGCTGGCTGTCCAGGGCGCTTCGCAAATCCTCAAGCGCGAAGTCGACGCGCGCGCCCATGCCGAGCTGCTCGATCAGCTCAAGGCGCAGCTTTGACCATACAGGACTGACATGGCTGAACTTTCCACTGTCGCTCGTCCCTACGCCGAGGCGCTGTTCCAGGCGGCCAGCGACGATCAGGCCTTGGGCCTCGCGGGCTGGGCCGATCTGGTCGGCGAAATGGCGCAGGTTGCGGCCAATCCCGACGTGCGCAACGCCATGAGCGACCCGCGGTTGGACGATGCGCAGCGTATCCAGGTTTTTGGCAGCCTGCTCAAAAGCAAGCTGCCCGCGTCGGCCGGCAACTTCATCGAGCTGCTGGTGCAGAACGATCGCCTGCTGCTGCTGCCCGAGATCGCCGAGCAGTTCATCGCGCTGAAAAATCACCACGAAGGCACGGCGCAGGCAGAAATCACCAGCGCGTTCGAGCTCTCCGAGGCTCAGGTCAAAGATCTGGTCGTCGCCCTGGAAGGCAAGTTCAGCCTCAAGCTCAAGCCCCACGTCACGGTCGATCCCTCGTTGATCGGCGGTGTGCGCGTAGCCGTGGGTGACCAGGTGCTCGACACTTCCGTCCAAGCCCAACTGACCCGCATGCGCGACATGCTGGCCGCGTAATAAAAACCCACGCAGCCAGCCACATACAGGATTCCAGGAGTCAATATGCAACTCAATCCCTCCGAGATCAGCGAACTGCTCAAGAGCCGCATCGAGGGCCTGGGCGCTTCGACCGATGTTCGTACGCAAGGCACCGTCGTGTCCGTGACCGACGGCATCACCCGCATCCACGGCCTGTCCGACGTGATGCAGGGCGAAATGCTCGAATTTCCCAATAACGTCTACGGCGTGGCGCTGAACCTCGAGCGCGACTCCGTCGGCGCCGTGATTCTGGGCGATTACACCGGCGTGTCCGAAGGCGACCAGGTCAAGACCACCGGCCGCATTCTCGAAGTGCCGGTCGGCCCCGAACTGCGCGGCCGCGTGGTGAACACGCTGGGCCAGCCCATCGACGGCAAGGGTCCCATCAACACCAAGCAAACCGACATCATCGAAAAAGTGGCTCCGGGCGTCATCGCCCGCCGCTCGGTGTCGCAACCGCTGCAGACCGGCATCAAGGCCATCGACTCCATGGTGCCGATCGGCCGTGGCCAGCGCGAGCTGATCATCGGCGACCGCCAGACCGGCAAGACCGCCGTCGCCGTGGACGCCATCATCAGCCAGAAGGGCAAGGACGTCACCTGCGTGTACGTCGCCATCGGCCAGAAGGCTTCCACCATCAGCAACGTGGTGCGCAAGCTCGAAGAGTACGGCGCGATGGAATACACCATCGTCGTGGTTGCCACCGCGTCCGACTCGGCCGCCATGCAATACCTCGCCGCCTACGCCGGCTGCACCATGGGTGAATACTTCCGCGACCGCGGCGAAGACGCCCTGATCGTCTATGACGACCTGACCAAGCAGGCCTGGGCCTACCGCCAGGTGTCGCTGCTGCTGCGCCGCCCGCCGGGCCGCGAAGCCTACCCCGGTGACGTGTTCTACCTGCACTCGCGCCTGCTCGAGCGTGCCGCCCGCGTCAACGAAGAGTACGTCGAGAGGTTCACCGGCGGCGCTGTCAAAGGCAAGACCGGTTCGCTGACCGCCCTGCCGATCATCGAAACGCAGGCCGGCGACGTGTCCGCCTTCGTGCCGACCAACGTGATCTCGATCACCGACGGCCAGATCTTCCTGGAAACCGACCTGTTCAACGCCGGTGTTCGTCCCGCCATCAACGCCGGTATCTCGGTGTCCCGCGTCGGCGGCGCCGCCCAGACCAAGGTCGTCAAGAAGCTGTCCGGCGGTATCCGTACCGACCTGGCCCAGTACCGCGAACTGGCCGCTTTTGCGCAGTTCGCCTCCGATCTGGATGACGCCACCCGTCGCCAGCTCGAGCGCGGCAAGCGCGTGGTCGAACTGCTCAAGCAGCCCCAGTATCAGCCGCTGCAGGTGTGGGAACTGGCCGTGTCGCTGTTCGTCGTCAACAACGGCTACCTGGACGACATCGACGTCGCCCAAGTGCTGCCGTTCGAGAAGGCGCTCAAGTAACAGCTCAAGTCCAAGCACGCCGACCTGATCCAGCGTATCGAAGATACCAAGGAACTGTCCAAGGGCGACGAAACCGAGCTCACCGCGGCCGTCGTGGAATTCAAGAAACACGGTGCTTACTAAGTAACGGGAAAGCGCAATGCCCGGAATCAAGGAAATCCGCACCAAGATCAAGAGCGTGCAAAACACGCGCAAGATCACCAAGGCGATGGAGATGGTCGCCGCATCCAAGATGCGCAAAGCGCAGGAACGGATGCGCGCGGGCCGTCCCTATGCCCAAAAGGTGCGCGACATCGCCCTGCACCTGATGCAGGCCAACCCTGAGTACCACCATCCCTTCCTCGAAGAACGCGAGATGAAGGCCGTGGGCGTGATCATGGTTACGACCGACAAGGGTCTGTGCGGCGGCCTGAACACCAACATCAGCCGCGTGGTGCTGGCCAAGCTCAGAGAGTTCCAGCAAAAGGGCATCGCGGTGCAGACCACGGCGCTGGGAAACAAAGGCCTTGGCCTCCTGACCCGCATCGGCAGCAAGCTGGTGTCGCAGGAAGTCCATCTGGGCGATGCGCCCAACCTGGAACGTCTGCTGGGCGCCATTACCGCGCAGATCGACGATTACCTCGGCGGCCGCATCGACGCGCTCTACCTGGCCACCACGCGCTTCGTCAACACGATGCGCCAGGAGCCTATCTTCGTACGCGTGCTGCCTTTGGCCGGCAGCTTGGACGATCCCTTCCAGACCGGCGTGTCCGCCGAACAAGTGGAAGGCGCCAAGCTGTCGACGTCCCACAGCTGGGACTACCTGTACGAACCCGAGGCCCAGACTGTCATCGACGATCTGCTGCAGCGCTATATCGAAGGCCTGTTGTACCAGGCGGTGGCCGAGAACATGGCCTCCGAGCAGTCGGCTCGCATGGTGGCGATGAAAGCCGCGTCGGACAATGCCAAGAAGGTCATCGGCGAGTTGCAGCTGGTCTACAACAAGACCCGCCAGGCGGCGATCACCAAAGAAATTTCGGAAATCGTGGGGGGCGCGGCGGCCGTTTAAGGCCCTCGCCACCTATTACAAGCTATCAAGCAAGGAATAGACATGAGCAACGGAACCATCGTTCAGTGCATCGGCGCCGTGGTGGATATTCAGTTCCCCCGCGAGAACATGCCCAAGATCTACGAAGCGCTCACCCTGGTTGACTCCGGTGAAGACGCATTCGCCGAAAAGGGCCTGACCTTCGAAGTGCAGCAGCAGCTTGGCGACGGCGTGGTCCGTACCATTGCGCTGGGTTCGAGCGACGGCCTGCGCCGCGGCATGGCCGTGACCGGCACCGGCGCCCCGATCTCGGTGCCCGTGGGTCCTGGCACGCTGGGCCGCATCATGGACGTGCTGGGTCGTCCCATCGACGAAGCCGGCCCCATCGTGCACGAAGAAAAGCGCGCCATTCACCAGCATCCCCCGAAATTCGACGAACTGTCGCCTTCGGTCGAGCTGCTGGAAACCGGCATCAAGGTTATCGATCTGGTCTGCCCCTTCGCCAAGGGAGGCAAGGTGGGCCTGTTCGGCGGCGCCGGCGTGGGCAAGACCGTCAACATGATGGAACTGATCAACAACATCGCCAAGCAGCACAGCGGCTTGTCGGTGTTTGCCGGCGTGGGCGAGCGTACCCGCGAAGGCAACGACTTCTACCATGAAATGGAAGAGTCGAACGTGCTGGACAAGGTCGCGATGGTGTTCGGCCAGATGAACGAACCCCCGGGCAACCGTCTGCGCGTGGCGCTGACCGGCTTGACCATGGCCGAGAAGTTCCGTGACGAAGGTCGCGACATCCTGTTCTTCGTCGACAACATCTACCGCTACACCCTGGCCGGCACCGAAGTGTCCGCGCTGCTGGGCCGTATGCCGTCCGCCGTGGGCTACCAGCCTACCCTGGCCGAAGAAATGGGCGTGCTGCAAGAGCGCATCACCTCGACCAAGACGGGCTCGATCACCTCGATCCAGGCCGTGTACGTGCCCGCGGACGACCTGACCGACC
>CALGFL010000282.1 GCA_937881145.1 uncultured Bordetella sp. | reverse complement strand
CGGAACATGAAGCGGCGGTCCTGGCTGATGCTGTTGCCGCACAGCGGCGACTTGCCCGACGGCACGTGCTGCGACAGGAAGGCGATGAGCTGTTGCTCGGCCTGGGCTTCGGTCAGCGTCGACGCCTTGACCTTGTCGATCAGGCCGCTCTTGCCGTGCGTGTTCTTGTTCCAGCTGTCCATGGCGTCGAGCACGCTGTCGGGCTGGTGGATCACCAGTACCGGGCCTTCGGCCACAACGGTCAGATCGGGTTCGGTGACCACCACGGCCACCTCGATGATGCGGTCGGTCTCGGGTTCGAGCCCGGTCATTTCCATGTCGAGCCAGACCAGGCGGCTCTCGTGTTGCGCCACGCCCGGCTGCGCCGCGCCCTGCGGTGCTACACCTGCTTGCTTGTTTGCATCGTTGGCCATATGTCCGTCGCCCTATAATTTGCCGAATCAAACACCGATTTTCTCATACCCTGCCGTGTCCTCTGCCGCCCTCCTCTCCCTGGTTTTCGTTGTTCTGCTGCTGGCCGACCTGGCCGTGCGCATGTGGCTGTCCACCAGGCAGATGCGGCATGTGGCCAGTCATCGCGACCAGGTGCCGGCCGAATTCGCCGATCGCATCAATCTGGCGAGCCACCAGCGCGCGGCCGACTACACCCAGGCGCGAGTGCGGCTGGGCATGGCCGAGCAGGTCTACGACGCCGTCATTCTGCTGGGCCTGACGCTGCTGGGCGGACTGCAATGGCTGGATCAGGCCGTAGGCCACATCACCGCTCACGCCTTGCCGCGCCAGTTGCTGTTGCTGGTGGCCGTGGCGGCGGTGATGGGTGTGCTGGGACTGCCCTTTACTCTGTGGCGGCAGTTCGGCCTGGAAGCGCGCTTCGGTTTCAACCGCATGACACCCGCCCTGTTCGCGGTCGACACGATCAAGGGCATCGCCCTGGGCCTGGTGCTCGGCCTGCCCCTGGCCGCGGCCGTGCTGTGGCTGATGGGCCGGGCCGGCTCGGCCTGGTGGCTCTGGGCCTGGGGCCTGTGGGTGGCTTTCAATCTGCTGCTGCTCTTCGTCTACCCCATGTTCATCGCGCCGCTTTTTAACAAGTTCACGCCGCTGACCGATGCGGTGCTGGCCGACCGCATCCGCTTGCTGGCGCGGCGCTGCGGCTTCTCGCTCGGGGGCTTGTTCGTCATGGACGGCTCGCGCCGCTCGGGGCACGGCAACGCCTATTTCACCGGCTTCGGCAAGGCGCGCCGCATCGTGTTCTTCGACACCCTGCTCGCGCGCCTGAACGGCGACGAGATCGAAGCCGTGCTGGCGCACGAGCTGGGCCATTTCGCGCACGGGCACATTGTGAAACGCATCGTCATGAGCTTCGTGCTGGCGCTGGTCTTCTTCGCGCTGCTTGGCTGGCTGGCGCGGCAGCCCTGGTTCTACGCCGGGCTGGGCGCGCTGCCCGCGCGGGGCGACGGCAGCGGCAACGCCATGGCCCTGCTGCTCTTTTTCCTGGCGCTGCCGGTCTTCACCTTCCTGCTCACGCCGCTGGGCAGCTGGTATTCGCGCCGCAACGAGTTCGAGGCCGACCGCTATGCCGCTCGGCAAAGCTCGGCCGCGCAATTGGTGTCGGCGCTGGTCAAGCTGTACGACGACAACGCCGCCACGCTCACGCCCGACCCGGTGCACTCGGCTTTCTACGACAGCCATCCGCCCGCGTCCGTGCGCATCCGGCAGCTCATGCACGCAACGGCGCATTCGACATGAGCGCGCCCAAGACCGAGCTCGAAGGACGCATCATCGCGGCCCACGGCCGCCACTATCGCGTGGAGCTGCCCGACGGCAGCACGCGGCAATGCTTTCCGCGCGGCAAGAAGGCCGGCGCCGCCGTGGGCGATTATGTGCGCATCACGCCCCAAGGCCTGGACGAAGGCGCCATTGACGCCGTACTGCCGCGCCGCAACCTGCTCTACCGTTCCGACGAAATGCGCTCCAAGCAATTCGCCGCCAACGTCGACCAGTTGCTCATCGTGGTGGCGGTGGAACCCACCTTCTCCGACGACCTGACCGGCCGCGCCTTGGCCGGCGCCTGGAGCGCGGACATCGTTCCGCTCATCGTGCTCAACAAGACCGACCTGACCGACGGCCTGGCCGCCGCACGCGAACGGCTGGAGCCCTTGCGGACCCTGGACGTGCCCATTGTCGAGTTGAGCGCAAAAGAACCGCAGGCCGTGCACGAGCAGCTGGCACCGCACCTGGCCGGCAAGACCAGCCTGCTCCTGGGCCAAAGCGGCATGGGCAAATCCACCCTGCTCAACACTCTGGTGCCCGACGCCCAGGCCGCCACGCGGGAATACTCGACCGCCCTGGACATGGGCCGCCACACCACCACCAGCACGCGGCTCTACCATCTGCCCAGGTCTTTGGCGAGGGAGGCGGGCGGCGACCTGATCGACTCGCCCGGCTTCCAGGCCTTCGGCCTCTCGCACCTCTCACGCGAAGAAATCGTGCGCGGTTTTCCGGAGTTCCTGCCGCACATCGAACATTGCCGCTTCTACAACTGCAGCCACCGGCACGAACCGGGCTGCGGCGTGGTTGCCGCGCTGCAAAACGGACAGATAACGCCGCTGCGCTATGCGCTATATCAACGCATTCTGGAAGAACACGAAACGGCGCAGCGGTATTAGAGGCCCAATCAAAATCCCTGGTCTTCAGCCCTCAGCACTGCGCTGAGCAGCGTGCGATACAGATTCCGCAACATCCCCGCCGTAGCGCCCCAGATGAAATGCTCTTCCCAGGGCATGGCGAAATACTGGCGCTGACGTCCGTCGGGCAGTTGAGCCTGATACAGCCGGTGATTGGCCGGGTTCATCAGGAACTCCATGGGCGTCTCGAACACCTCGGCCACCTCGAAAGCATCGGGCGTCAGCGCGAACCCCGGGCTCACCAACCCCACTACCGGTGTCACGGCAAATCCCGTGCCGGTGCCGTACTTGGGCATGGAGCCCAGCACCTCCACGTGCGTCCGCGGCAAACCGGTTTCTTCGAACGCCTCGCGCAAAGCGGCATCCACCGGGCTTGCATCTTCGGCCTCGATGCTGCCGCCGGGGAAGCTGATCTGTCCGGCATGATCGCGCAAATGCGCCGTGCGCTTGGTCAGCATGATGCGCAGGCCTTCCGGGCGCGCCACCAGCGGTATCAGCACGGCGGCCTCGCGCCCCGTGGAGCGCAGATCGGCGCCACCGGACTTGGCGTCCTGCTGCCAGCCTGGAATGGCCGCCCATAGCTGGCGAAACGGCTCGGGCTCGAACCATTGCGCGCCAACGGCAGACAGTCCCTGGTCGGCCACCTGCCAAGGCTGGTTCGACGGATCGAAGCCCGGCGTGGACAGCGTGCGAGGACCAGGAGAAACGGGATCGGACATATTGATTCGGTGTAAAAAAGGCACCCCCTCGGGTGCCTTCTTCTTGCCTTACAGCAGCGCGGACCGGGTGTCGACTCAGGCCTGGGCTTGCTGCTGGGCCTTGCTGACCAGCTTTTCCTTGATACGGGCCGACTTGCCCGAACGGCTGCGCAGGTAGTACAGCTTGGCGCGGCGCACGTCGCCGCGGCGCTTGATTTCGATCGAGGCGATCTGCGGCGAATACAGCTGGAAGGTACGCTCGACCGCTTCGCCCGACGAGATCTTGCGGACGATGAAAGACGAGTTCAGGCCGCGGTTGCGACGGGCGATGACCACGCCTTCGAAAGCCTGCACGCGCTTGCGGGTGCCTTCGACCACGTTCACGTTGACGATCACGGTGTCGCCGGGACCGAAGTCGGGCATGGCTTTGCCGCCGGTCAGGCGAGCGATTTCTTCTTGCTCGAGAGTCTGGATGAGATTCACGTAAAGCTCCTAGGCATCTTGCCCACCGAAGGAGAAATTTGTTGTGTTCGGGGGTAGAGGATGAAGTGAATCGAAGATTTTATACCGAATCGGGAGTTACACGCAAGACAAGCCAGGCCAGCCAGCAGGCGGCCGGCATGGTCCGAATTGCTATCGACGGGGCGAATTGCCCATTTCGATTGATAACCCCAGGTGATCATTGAGTTCGAAATTTTCAATTTACGGGGGAAAAGGCCATTCCTAAGATGGGTCCGCATAACGACAAGCCCTTGCCGCACCAACGACGGGCAATACATCGGACTCAGGAGACTTATTCATGCAAACCCGGCTGCCGGCGGCGACTCAGGCCATGCCCATCGTCGATGCGCACCAGCATTTCTGGGAACCGGCCCGCAACTATCACCCCTGGCTGCGCGACGAACCGATGATTCCCTTTCGCTACGGCGATTACTCGGACATCCGGCGGACTTATCTCCCGCCCGATTACTTCGAGGACGTCGGACGGTTCGACGTGGTCAAGACGGTTTACGTCGAGACCGAGTGGGATCCGGCCGATCCGCTGGGCGAGACGGCCTATATCCACGACGTGGCGCGCGAGTACGGCTTTCCCAACGCGGTCGTGGCTCATGCGCGGCTGGACCGGCCGGACGCGGCCGACCTGATCGCCGCGCACGCCGGATACCCGCTCGTGCGCGGCATCCGCCACAAGCCGAAGGCGGCGGCCAGCGCGCGCGAAGCGCGACGGGGCGCCACCGGCAGCATGGACGACGACCGATGGCGCAGGGGCTATGCCGAGCTGCAAAAACACGGCCTGCGTTTCGACCTGCAGACGCCCTGGTGGCATATGGACGCCGCGCTCGACCTGGCGCGCGACTTTCCGCAAACGCAGATCATCGTCAACCACGCCGGCCTGCCATCGGATCGCAGCGATGCCGGCCTTGCCGGCTGGCGCAGCGCCATGGCTGCGCTGGCCGGGGCGCCCAATGTAGCCGTCAAGCTGTCAGGCATCGGGCTGGGCCGGGGCACGCCTTGGCGCGCGCAAGAGAACGCGCCACTCATTCTGGCGCTGATCGAGCTGTTCGGCTTTGAACGCTGCATGTTCGCCAGCAATTTCCCCGTCGACAGCGTCTGCGCCAGCTTCGAAATCATCTATGGCGGTTTCGAGGCCAGCGTGCGGCACCTGCCCGGACATCAACGCCGCGCACTCTTTCACGACAACGCGATGCGCATCTACCAACCCGCATGAATCCGAACCCCATACAACAAGGAGACAAGACCATGCCCACTTCGCCCCCCGGCGCCCTGCCCCGCACCAGCGTGCGGTGGAAAATCTTCTGCATCATCTTCCTGATCACGCTCATCAATCTTGTCGACCGCATCTCGCTGTCGATCGCGATGCCGACGATCTCCAAAGAGATGAATCTGTCGCCGGATCTGGAAGCATTCATCGTCAGCAGGTTCTACTGGTCCTACACGCTGCTGCAGCTGCCCGGCGGCTGGCTCATCGACAAGATCGGCGCTCGGCGGGTGATCAGCGCAGCGACCCTGATGTGGGGCGGATTCCAGGCGCTGATGGGCGTGGTAACCGGCGGCTTAGGCATTTTGCTGATGCGGCTCGGACTGGGCGCGGCGGAAGCGCCGCTCTTTCCGGCCGGCAGCAAGCTCAATGCATCCTGGCTGTCCAAAAGCGAGCGCGCACGCGGCGCCGTGCTGATGGATGCGGGTTCGCCTTTCGGCGCCGCCATAGGCGGTCTCGTGATCGCCCAGCTGATCCTGGCGTTCGACTCATGGCGCGGCGCCTTCGTCGTCGCCGGCCTGCTCACCGTGGCCGCGTCCTGGCTGGCCTGGCGCTATCTGCGCGACGACCCCGCGGCGCATCCCGGCGTCAATGCCGCGGAACTGGCCCATATACGCGACGAAACCCAGGCGGCGTCCAGCCCGCAGGCCGGCGGCGACCATGCGCCGCTACCCGGTCGGTCGGTCGCTGCGATGTGCATAGGCCGGGCGAGCTGGGCCATGATCTTCTTCGGCCTGCTGACCTGGGGACCGAGCTATCTTGCGCAGGCCCGCGGCCTGGACCTGAAGGGGATCGGCGCCTCGACGTTCTTCATTTTCCTGAGCGCCGCCATCGGCTCGCTGACGGGCGGCTTTCTGTGCGACACCCTGGTTGCCCGGAGTGTTCAGCGCGGCCGCGCGATCAAGGGCATGGTGCTCGTCTCCGGCGTCGTGATGCTGCTGGTGCTTGTCGCCCTGCCGCGCATCAACGACCCGATGCAGGCGGTCGCCATGCTGTGCGCAACGGCCTTCTTCCTGATGTGGGGCAGCTTGTACTGGAGCCTTCCGTCGCTCTTGGTGCCCAGGCAGCGCGTCGGCCTGGTGGGTTCGTCGATGAACTGCGCCGGCAGCGTCGGTGGCGTTTTGATTCCGATAATCACTGGCCTGCTGCTGCAGGCTACCGGTTCCTTCCATGCAGTCATCCTCTTTTTCGGTGGCTGCGCGCTGGTATATGTGATCGCGACGCTGTTCATCGGATTGAACCGTACGCGCTGAGGGCACCGACGCCGGTGCCAGGCGTTCTTTCACGCCTTTGCGGCATGCGCGGGAAGGCGTGGCCGGGTTTGTTCAGAATCCAGCCGCCGCGCCCAGCCACAGAACCGCGGGAATGGCGACGCCCCAGGCGGCGACCATCAGCACGTCGAGCAGCATGGCCTTGCGCGAGACGATCTGACCGGCGGATATTTGACGCACGTCGCCCAGCGACGCCGTGGGCTGAAAAACCACAGCCTGCGCCCCCGTGGGCTGTGGCTCGGGCGGGAAAGGCCATTTGCGCGCGGGGACCTGGGCGGCGGGTTGCTGGCGCACGGGTACGCAGGCGCGGGGCTTGCCGGGGGCGGATACACCAAAGGCGGGCTTGCGCAGGCCGGCAATCGGCAGCGAAGGCAAAACGGCGGAAGCGGCGATGCTCATGGAGGCACTCCTTAGGTCTGGCGGGTCGGAGCGCCATGCTCCAGTCCGCCGCAAATCGAATTAAACGAACAGGGACAGCTGTGGAGACGTCGGGGTATTGCGGACACTGCGAATGGGAACAACCGGAGGAACGAACTGCTGGCAGTCGAGCTGCACGCGGGGGGTGAGGTTCAGGCCATGCTTGCGCGCCGCGACAGAAAACCGCTGGCGCAGCAGGTCGGCCCACAAGCCGGTGCCGCGCATGCGGGTGCCGAAGCGCGGATCGTTGCGACGCCCTCCGCGCATGTCTTCGATGCGATGCAGGACGCGCTCGGCGCGGTCGGGGAAATGCGTGCGCAGCCATTGCTCGAATACCGCATGGACCTCCCAGGGCAGCCTTACGACGGTGTAGCTGCCCCAGCGGGCGCCCGCGTCGGCCGCCTCGGCCAGGATGGTGTCGAGGAAGGCGTCGTTGATGAAAGGAATCATGGGCGCGGCCAATACTCCGACCGGCACACCGGCCGCGGTCAAGGCGCGCACGGCCTGCAGCCGGCGCCAGGGCGCAGATGCCCGGGGTTCCAGCGTGCGCGCCATGTCGGCGTCCAGCGTGGTGATGCTGACATAGACCATGACCAGGTTGCGCTCGGCCAGGGCGGCGAGCAGATCGATATCGCGCTCTACCAGGGCGTTCTTGGTGACCAGTGTCAGCGGATGGCGGGTTTCGAGCAGAAGCTCGAGCAGGCCTCGCGTCAGGCGCCATTGCCGCTCGATGGGCTGGTAAATGTCGGTGGCCGAACCCAGGTTGATGGGCGAGACGCGATGGCTGGGCTTGGCCAGTTCATTGCGCAGCGCCTCGACGGCGTTGACCTTGGCAGTCAGCTTGGTTTCGAAATCGAGCCCGGGCGAGTAACCCAGATAGGCATGCGTGGGACGCGCGTAGCAATAGGAGCAGCCATGCTCGCAGCCCCGGTAGGGATTGATGGCCAGCTCGAAGGGAATATCGGGGGAATCGTTGCGCGAGAGCAGCGTGCGAACCTGCTCCGGGCGTACCTGCGTGGCCGGGGACGGCGAAACGTCGTCACCCTCGCAGCCGGGTTGGGCGGCGGCTTCGGTCGACCACTCGTTTTCGAGAGGTGCGACGCGCGTATCCGACTGGTAGCGGTGCCCCACATTAGTAACCGCACCCCGGCCGCGCAAGGCGGCGGGGGCGGTAGCCGGGGACCCAGAACCGGCGGAAACAACGAAAGAGGAACGATCGATGTTTGCCATGAAAGTACTGTATAAAAAAACAGTACTTTTTGCAAGCAGCTTAGCGCCCTCGAATCGACGAACCCAATTTACTCCAAGAAAAGCGCCTTGGAGAACTATTGATTTCGTCTGATGAAAAAACCTTCAAAAACAAATATAACCCATTGTTTTTAAAGTATTTATCTGCAAAGCAACAAGGCAAAAATTTAATCGTTGACCCGCATCGGGCATTGCTGTTATCAGCGTAAATCGACCGCCGCGAACCTCACTGCGGCAGCTGCCCCTTCGGAATCCCCAGATGCTGGAGCGGCGCCACGGGCTGCTGCAGCTGATCGAAAGTGCACTGCATCGCATTGTTGAACGACACCACCACGATGGAACCCACCACGTAGAGCTGGTAGTTCGCGGTGATGCGCACCGGCGGGTTGTCGCATTGATGGCTGACGGCCTCGCTCAAACTGCCGGGCAGCGTGTCCATGGTTTCGCGCATGCGGTATTGACCCAGCAGGTCGCGCACCCAGCCCCAACCCGAGGTCAGGTAGATGGGCACCAGGCGCCGCAGAAAGGGGTACTTTTTCATCGTCAGATTGAGCACCGGCGGATAACCCGCCGTGCCGTTCAGCACATAGTGCTCAAGCCTGACGCCACGCGCGGCATAGCGCTGGTTGATGTTGACGAAGTCGTCGGCCAGGTTCGCGCTGATGCGGTGTTCGTAGCCGTTCTGCGCCAGCATGGCGTAGCCGTAGACCGCGGCCAGAAGCAGCATGCTGTAGGCCGGCAGCGCCAGCAGGGTCCACAGGCCGTAGCGCCGCAAACGAGGCCAGGGCACCGTCTCGCGCCACACAATGCACAGCAGCACCAGACTGGCCGAGATCAGCGCGCCGATGCCCACCATGATGCGCGGCTCGATTACGGCCTCGCTCAGAAACAGCAGAGGGCCTATGGCGCTCAGGACCAGGACCGCTGGAACGATCAAGGCCAGCGCCACACGGCCAACGCGCCCCGGCAGGCCGCAGGAACGCCAGGCGCGCGCCACGTAGCGCAGCCCGAACACCAGAGCGAGCGCCAGCCCCAACACCAGCGCCGCTCTCAGCGGCCAGGATCCCGTCTCGCTCAAGCCCTCGCGTATCAGTTCCCAATAGCTCAGCACGTTGTCGGACAAGGCCGACCAGTCGCCGGGACGCAGCAAGGTGGCGTGATAGCTGGCGTAGGCATTGTGCAGAATCACGGCAGCGATGATCTTGTAGGGGATCATCGCCGCGATCACCTGGACCAGGCGGCCCAGAGCCTGGCGCGCCAGCATTGCGGGCGCGGCGTCGCGCCACATCAAATACAGAAACTCCAGCACGCCGAAGACGAGGAAGGCATTGAGCGAGGGCTGGTACAGACACAGCGTACCCAGCAAACAGAGCGCGCCCCATCCCATCTTGCGGCCGCGCCACGGCGTCTCGCAGATCGCCGCGATGGCCAGGGTCATGGCCAGCACCATGGTCAACACGTCGAACTTGTACGACAGGTTTTCCAGGAAAAAGGGGCTGGCGCCCAGCGGGAATGCGGCCAGCATGGCCGTGGCGGTATCGCGGATCTCGAACTTGCGGGCCACCAGCACGGCGCACCAGGCCAGGAGCAGCACGGCCAGGATCTGCGGCAACGGCGTCAGATCGGTCAGGGGCGTGCCCATGTTGAGCGATTGCATGATCAGCGTGGTCAGCGGCCGGCCGTCGCCCGTCCACCCCGTGTAGCCGCTATGGACACGGCCCAGATCGTCCACGTAGAGACGGTCTGCATGCAGGATGCAGTAGGCGACGATGCCGTTCAGAATCAAGGCAGCCCTGAAGACGGCCTTGTTCCAACCGGAAACGTTCGAAGTCTGCGTGG
>CALGFL010000281.1 GCA_937881145.1 uncultured Bordetella sp. | reverse complement strand
ACGCGTTCGGGTTTGCCGCCGATCCACAGGTTCAGCCAGGCATTGCCCTTGAACTGATAGAAAAATTCTTCGTACGGATCGTCATGAAAATCGGTGCGGCGGTTCGGTCCGCCAACGACGGTGACGATGAAGTCGCTGTCCTGCCAGACCTGCTGGTTGCCCACCGGCGGCTTGAGCAGATGCGCGTGCTCGTCTATCCACTTCTGGAAATTGAAAGGCTTGCCGTACTTCAACATAGTGCCTGTCTCCTGGTTATTGCGGTGCGCTCAGCGCCGGCGCGGCGCATACGCCACGCATTTGATCTCGATGAGCAGGTGCGGATGCGGCAATTGATGCACGGCCACGGTGGTGCGCGCCGGGCCGGTCTCGTCGAAATATTCGCTATAGACGGCGTTGTAGCCGCCGAAGTCGTTCATGCTGACGAGAAAGGCGCCGACCTCGACCACGTCGGCAAGCGCCGCGCCTTCGCTGGCCAGGATGCCGCGGATGTTCTCGATCACGGCCCGCGTCTGCGCGCGAATGTCCAGATTGGCCGTGCCCATTGCGTCGGCGTCGGCGCCGGCGATGGTGTTGTCGGGCCGGCGCGCGCTGGTGCCGGAAACGAAGAGAAAGTCGCCGGCACGCTTGATGTGCGGGAACTTGCCGCGTGGCGCGGCGTGGCCGGCGAGGACGCGGGCCTGGGTGTCTTGCGTGGGCGATGCGCTCATGGGGGCTCCGTTCACAGCTTGATGCAGATATTGGTGATTTCGGAATAGAAGTCCAGCGAATGGCGTCCGCCCTCGCGGCCCAGGCCCGAGAGCTTGACGCCGCCGAAGGGCGTGCGCAGGTCGCGCAGGAACCAGGTGTTGACCCACACCAGACCGGTCTGGAACTGGCGCGCGACGCGGTGCGCGCGCGACAGGCTGGTGGTCCAGACGCAGCCGGCCAGGCCGTAGGCGCTGTCGTTGACGCGGCGTATGACTTCGTCTTCGGCGTCGAACGGCGCGACATGGCAGACCGGGCCGAAGATTTCCTCGCGCACGCAGCGCGCGGTGTCGGACAGGCCGGTCCAGATCGTCGGCTGCACGAAGGCGCCTTCGTCGCGCGCGTCGCCAAAGCGCGGTACGCCGCCGCCTGCCACGACCGTCGCGCCTTCTTCGACCGCGAGCTTGTAGTACGACAGCACCTTGTCACGGTGGCCGCGCGAGATCAAGGGGCCCATCTGCACGCCGGGCGCATCGGGCGCATCGATCGTGAGCGCGCGGGCCTTGGCGGCCAGCGCGGCGACGAAACGCTCGAAGATGGCGCGCTCGACATAGACGCGCTCGGAGCACAGACAGACCTGGCCGGCGTTGGTGAACGAGGAGCGCGCCACGCCGTCGACGGCGGCGTCGAAATCGGTGTCGGCAAAGACCACGGCGGCGTTCTTGCCGCCCAGTTCGAACGAGATTTCCTTCACGCCCTCGGCCGCGGCCTTCATGATGGCGCTGCCGGTGCGCGACTCGCCGGTGAAGGTGATGGCGGAAATATCGGGATGCCGGGTGAGGAATTCGCCGGCCGAGTCCGGCCCGTGGCCGTGCACGAGATTGAATACGCCGGGCGGGACGCCGGCCGCGTCCATGACCTCGGCCAGCAGCGTGGCCGAAGAGGGCGTTTCTTCCGATGGCTTGGCGACCACGCAGTTGCCCATGGCCAGCGCGGGCGCGACCTTCCAGGTAAAGAGCAGCAGCGGAAGGTTCCAGGGCGAGATGATGCCGATCACGCCCAGGGGCTTGCGCACGGCGTAGCTCATCACCTCGGCGCCGTCGGCCGCGCGCATCTCGTAGAGCTCGGTGCCGGCGGTCTTGATGAGATCCGCGAACGTGCGGAAGTTGGCGATGCCGCGCGCGATGTCCAGCGTGCGGGCCTGCTCGGCGGGGCGGCCGGTGTCGGCCACCTCGGCGGCGACGAAATCGTCGAAGCGCGCCTGGATGCCGTCGGCAATGCGATGCAGCACGGCGGCGCGCCCGGCGGGCGAGGTCTTGCCCCAGGGGCCTTCGCGCAGGGCGCGGCGGGCGGCGGCGACGGCGCGGTCGACGGTCGCGCTATCGGCTTCGCAGACGCGCGCGACGAGATGGCCGTCGACCGGGCTGACGTCGTCGAACCGGCGTTCGGTCGCGACGAAGGCGCCGTCCACGTAATGCCTCAACAAGGGCGGGGATGCTGGGGCCACGGTGTCTCCTGGGCAAGGCTGCCGTTATGTCGTGTTCCCAGTCTAGGGAGGTTTTTCTATAAAAAATAATGAAAATAATGGAATCGTGTATTTCAATTTGGAATAGTCATTTTTAAATCCGGAGAGATCTAGGGATTTCCCTGGATTCGACATTTTTCGCGTCTCAGTAGTAACCCCGAATGCCGGCCCGGCCTTCCTTTGCCGGGTTCGGCGCGAAAAGGCCACGTATAACCTCCAGGAATAGGATCTGCACTCCAGGTACTTTGACGATATGCGTGACCATTTTTACAGTGGCGGCCATCGACACAGACATCCGGGAAAAGCGATGAAGCAGCGTTTTGCAGTTTCTTTCTTGACCACCACCCTGCTCGCATTGGGCGCCGGTGCGCAAACCCAGGCCCTGGCACAAGAGCGGCCGACGATCCGCGTGAGCTCCGGGGCTCCCGACGTCGGGACCCTGGCTCCGGATCGTGCCACGTCCACTTTCGACGTCGGCATCGAGTCGGAGATATTCAACGCCCTGGTCGAGTTCGCCCCGGGCAGCGCCAATCCCAAGGACATCGGTCCCGGCCTGGCCCAGAGCTGGGAATCGACGCCGGACAGCAAGGCGTGGACTTTCCACTTGCGCCGCGGCGTGCAGTTCCATGGCGGCTATGGCGAGCTCAAGGCCTCGGATGTGGTGTATTCGCTGCAGCGCGCGGCCGATCCCAGGCGGTCCAGCTTCGCTTCCAACTTTGCCGTCATCGATAAAGTCGAAGCGCCGGACGACTACACCGTGCGCGTCACGCTGAAGTATCCGGACGCCGCCTTCCTGGGCGTAGTGTCCAACTATCACGGCGGCTACATCATCAGCAAGGCGGCCGCCGGGAAGCTCGGCGACAAGTTCGGCAATGCGCCGATCGGCACGGGGCCTTTCGCCTTTGCCGAGCACGTGTCCCAGCAGTATGTGAAGCTGGTGGCCAACGATGCTTATTTCCGCGGCAAGCCCAAGCTGGGCGGCATCGTCTACCGCATGATTCCCTCGGACAGCGCGCGCGAACTGGCGCTGACATCCGGCGAGCTCGACCTGACGGCAGGCAAGCGCGAGCAGCGCTGGGTGGACCGCATGGCCAGGCAAAGCGGCATCAAGGTCGACATCTTCGAACCGGAAGAGTTCCGCACGCTGCACATCAATCGCACGATCAAGCCCCTGGACAATCTGAAGGTGCGGCAGGCGATCGCCGACGCGGTCAAGGTCGACGAGATCGTCCATTTCGCGGGCAAGGACGTGGCCGACAAGGGCTGCTCGGTCGTGCCCAACGGCTATCTGGGCGAGGACTGCAGCGCCGGGACGTATCGATACGACGTGGCACAGGCCAGAAAGCTGCTGGCCCAGGCCGGCTTTCCCAACGGCATCACGATCAAGTCCATCGTGTCCAATATCTCGGAACAGCAGCCGATTATGGAGATCGTGCAGGCGCAGCTGGCCAAGGCCGGCATCAAGCTGGAGATGGAAATCGTCGACCATCCCACCTACCAGGCCAAGAGCCGCCAGAATTTGAGCGCACTGGTGTTCTACGGCGCAGCGCGCTTTCCGACGGCCGATTCCTATCTGACCGAGTTCTACGATTCGGCCGCGTCCGTCGGTTCGCCGACCGCCATGTCGAACTTCTCGCACTGCTCGGCGGCCGACGGCGACATCCGGGCCGCCCGCGTCGAGCCCGATCCCGGCAAGCAGCTGGCGTTGTGGAAGGACGCGCAGGCCAGGATTCACGACGACGTGTGCTCGATACCGCTGTTCGGCTTGAAGCAGGTGTGGGTGCGCAGCAGCAAGGTCGATTACGGCTATGTGCTCAAGGGCGCCTTGAATCTGCAGCCGCCCATAACCGAAGAGACCTCGCTCAAGCCCTGATCAGCGGCCTTTGAGCAATTCGTGGGATACCTGCGCGGCCACCGCGCGGGCGTGCTCGACGAAGGCCTCCATCAACCCCGCATTGCGTGAGCTTTGCGCCCGGCATAGCTGGAAATGGAAATTCAATTTGGGTTCGAATCGTCGCAGGACGATCTCGTGCTGCATGCCCGCGGCCATCAGCGGATGGATCAAGGTCACCCCCAGTCCGGCCGCCACGAATTCGCAGGCGATGGGCGCGGTGTTGGTGGCCAGGGCCACGTTCAGCGTCAAGCCTGTCTGATCGAAGGCGGTCTTGATGAGCTGATGGGTCAGGCTGTCGCTGCCGAAGCTGATGAACGGCTGCTCGATCAGGTCGCGAGGCCGGATGATCCGCTTGCGAGTCAGGACGTGATTGACGGACATGGCGCAATACAGCGGGTAATCAAACAGCGGCTCGCTGTCGATATAGGGGTTGTCCATGTAGTTCTTGCCGACCACGACCACGTCGAACTGTCCGGTTATCAGGCGCTCGGCCAGCCGGTACGAACTGCTGGACTGGATGGAAAGACGCACGTTCGGATGCTTCTTGAGAAAGCGCATGGCGGTGTGCCGGATGAACGGCCCCGACAGGGCCGGCAGAACGCCGACATTCAGGGTGCGCTGCTCGTCGCGGCGTATGGTTTCCACCGCCTGCTCCACCTGGCGCAGCCCGGAGAAGATGCGGTCGATCTCCTGGTAGAGGCGCGTGCCGTGCGTGGTGGTGATGAGTTTGCCGCGCACGCGGTCGAACAGGTGCAGGCCGGTGTCGGCTTCCAGGTGCGCGACGAGCTTGCTGACCGCGGGCTGCGATATGCCCAGCGCCAGAGCGGCCTGGCTGACAGTGCCTTGTTCGATGACGGCCTTGAACGCTTCGATTTGCCGCAGATTCAGGGGCTGTTGCACGGTTGCCTCATATAACCAATTTTGAGATAAATATTAAAAATGGCAATGCCAAGTTATAGCTTAGCCCAGAATGCGAAGCGCCATGCATGAGGACTTCGACTTCATCGTGGCCGGCGCCGGCATGGTCGGCTCGGCGATCGCCTATGGCCTGGCCGGGGCGTGCCAGCGCGTGCTGCTGCTCGACGGCGAGGATGGCGACTACCGCGCGGCCAAGGCCAATTTCGGCTTGGTGTGGGTGTCGGGCAAAGGCTATGGCAACCCGCATTACCAGCGGCTTTCGTATCAGGCCGGACGCTTGTGGCCGGCGTTCGCCCGCGACCTGGAGCAGGAAAGCGGCATCGCCGTGCAGTATGAAAATCGCGGCGGACTGAACTTCTGCCTGGGCCAAGCGCAATTCGAAGAGCGCAGCCAGGCCATGCGGCAATGGGCGGCCCACACGCCCGATCTGGCGCTGGGCGTCGAGATGCTGGATCGCGCGGCGCTGCAGCGCCGCTTTCCCGCCGTGCGATTCGGATCGGACGTGACGGGCGCCTGCTTCGGCTCGCACGACGGCCATGTCAATCCGCTGCGCCTGCTGGCGGCGCTGCAGGCGGCTTTTCTGAAGCGCGGCGGCGTGCTGAAAAGCCGGCATCCCGTCGAGCGCATCGAGGCGCCGGCGGGCGGCGGATTCACGGTGCGCTCGGGCGCGGCCCGCTTTGCCGCGCGACATGTCGTGATCGCGGCGGGGCTGGGATCGAGCAAGCTCGGACCCATGGTCGGGCTGGACGCGCCGGTGCGGCCGCAGCGCGGCCAGCTTCTGGTCACGGAGCGGCTGGCTCCGCTGCTGCCGGTTCCCGCCAGCGGCATCCGGCAGACCGGCGACGGTACGGTGATGCTGGGCGTGACGCAGGAGAACGTGGGCTACGACGTGACCACGACGGCCGAGGCGGCCGTGCGCATCAGCCGCAATGCCCTGCGCGTGCTGCCCGACCTGGCCGGCGCGCGCCTGGTGCGCCAATGGGCGTGCCTGCGCGTCATGACGCCCGACGGCTGCCCGGTCTATGCCGGGTCGGCTTCCCATTACGGCGCGTGGACCGCGCTATGCCATTCCGGCGTGACGCTGGCGTCGTTCCACGCGGGGCCGCTGGCCCGGGCGCTGGCCGGCGGCGCGCTGCCTTCTTTCCTGGATCCTTTGCACTATGAGCGCTTCCATGTTCCGCAAGCTGCCTGAACCCGGCGCACCGTCGCTGACGCTGACCATAGACGGCGTGCCGGTCGAGGCCGCGCCCGGCGAAACCGTGGCTGCCGTGCTGCTGCGGCAGCAGTCTCCGGCCTCGCGCACGACGCCGGTGAAAGAAAGCCCGCGCGCGCCGTATTGCATGATGGGCGTGTGCTTCGACTGCCTGGCCGTCGTCGACGGCGTCGCGTCGACCCAGACCTGCCTGGTCAGCGTGCGCGAAGGCATGCGCGTGGAGCGTCAATACGGCAAGCGGAGCGTGCAATCATGATGCGTGAATTCGATGTGGTGATTCTCGGGGCTGGCCCCGCGGGCATGAGCGCGGCCATCGGCCTGCGCAAGCAGGGTCTGGCCGTCCTGGTCGTCGACGAGCAGCCCGCGCCCGGAGGCCAGATCTGGCGGGCGGTGGAAAGCGTGGCGCCCACCGCCGCCGGCCAATTGCTGGGCGCGGAATATCGCGCGGGCCTGCCGATTGCGCAGGCATTGCGCGATTGCGGCGCGGTGTACCAGCCGCAGACCCAGGTGTGGCAGATCGAACCGGGCTGGCATGTCTACATGACCTGCGCCGGCAAGGTCGAGGCGGTGCGCGCCGGCAGGGTGCTGCTGGCCATGGGGGCCCAGGAGCGTCCCGCGCCGTTCGCGGGCTGGACGCTGCCCGGCGTGATGACGGTGGGCGCGGCGCAGATCCTGTTGAAGACGTCGCGGCAAGTGCCGTCCGAGCCGGTGTGGGTGGCGGGCAGCGGACCGCTGCCGCTTCTGTACATGGCGCAGCTGCTGCGCGCCGGCGGCAAGGTCGCGGGCTGGCTGGATACCTCGCCGGCCGGCGCCTGGCGCCGCGCCTTGCCCTATCTGTCCGATATCTTGAGCCGCTGGGGCGAGGTGAGCAAAGGCCTGGGCTGGCTGCGCGAATTGCGCCGGGCCGGCGTCAGGCGGATACGCGGCGTGCGTTCGTTGCGCGCCCTGGGCGAGGGCAGGCTCGAAACGCTGGAATACACCCAGTACGACGGACGCGGCGCGCGCGAGCCCGCACAGGTGCTGCTGGCGCACGAAGGCCTGGTGCCGTCCGTGCACATGACGCGGGCGCTGGAATGCGATCACGCCTGGAACGAAGCCCAGGCATGTTGGGCCCCCGTGCTCGATGCATGGGGACAGGCCAGCCGGCAGGGGATCTATGTGGCGGGCGACGGGGCCGGCATCGGTGGCGCCGAGGCGGCGCGCGCGCGCGGCGAGCTGGCGGCATTGGGCATCGCCCTGCATGCGGGCAAACTGCAGGCGCGCGAAGCGCAGGCTTTGTCCGTGCCTATCCGGGCGCGGCTGAGCGGGTATCTGCGGCTGCGGCCCATGCTCGATGCGCTTTACCCGCCGCGCGCCGACGTGTTCGATCCGTCGGACGACACCGTCGTGTGCCGCTGCGAAGAGCTGACCGCGGGCGACATCCGGCAGGCGGCCACGCTGGGGCAGCCCGGCCCCAACCAGATCAAGGCTTTCACGCGCGCCGGCATGGGGCCTTGCCAGGGCAGGCAGTGCGGCTACACCATCGCCAGCATCCTGGCCAAGGCGCACAACCGGCCGCTGGCCGAGGTCGGCCTGCAGCGTGTGCGCCCGCCGCTCAAGCCGCTGACGCTGGGCGAACTGGCCACGTTCAATATCGAGGACGAGCCACGATGAGCGGCAAAGCGTATGACGCCATCGTCATCGGCGCTGGCCTGCACGGCCTGTCGGCCGCGCTGCATCTGGCGCGGGCCAATGCGCGCGTGGTGATCGTGGAGAAGCATTGGTCGGGCCGGCATGCCTCGGGCGCCAGCGCGGCCGGCGTGCGCACGCTCAACCGGGACCGCGGCGAACTGGACCTGTCGCTGCAGGCCATGGGCATGTGGCATGCCATCGCCGGGCTGGTCGGCGACGACTGCGGCTTTCACGCCAACGGCCAGATCTGCGTGGCCGAATCGCCCGACGCCCTGGCCAAATTGGACGCCCGCGTGCGGGGCCTGCGGGCCGACGGCTACACGCATGAGGAAATGATAGGCCCGGACGAGCTGCGGCGACTGCTGCCCGATTTGAGCCCGCATTGCCTGGGCGCGTCCATCGCACGCCGCGACGGCGCGGCGGATCCGCACCGCACCTTGCGCGCGTTTCGCGCCGCCGCGCTGCAGGCAGGCGCCGAACTGGTGGAGCATTGCGGCGTGGCGGCGCTGCAGCGGCGCGGCAGCGACTGGCGCGTCGTGGGCGACGACGGGCGCGCATGGATCGCGCCTTGCGTGGTCAACGCCGCGGGCGCATGGTCGGCGCGCGTGGCCGCCATGGTGGGCGACGTCATCCCGCTCTCGACCAAGTCGTCCATGATGATGGTCAGCGAGCGTTTGCGCCCCTTCATCAAACCCGTGGTGAGCATCATGGGGCGGTCGCTGTCGTTCAAGCAATCCGACCAGGGCACCCTGGTGATCGGCGGCGGGCTGCAGGGGGTTCCCGATCTGGACCGCGAGACCTCCGCCGTGCGCATGCGCGTCCTGTCCAAGGGCGCGCGCGCCGCGTCCGATCTGTTCCCTGCGGTCAGGAACGTGCGCATCGTGCGCATATGGGCCGGCCTGGAAGCCAAGACCGACGACATGCTGCCCGTGGTAGGGCCGTCGCCCAATGCGCCGGGCGTGTTCCACGCCTTCGGTTTTTCGGGTCACGGATTCCAGCTGGTTCCGGTGGTCGGGGCCGCCATTGCCGATCTGGTCCGCCATGGCGCGACCGGATGGGCCATTCAAAACCTGGATGCGCGCCGCCTGATGCGGCCTCAGGCGACGGGGGATCGGCGATGATGCGCTACACGATCAAGCGATTGCTGCTGGCCATCCCCACCTTGTGGGCGATGCTGACGGCGGTCTTCATCCTGGTCCGGCTGGTGCCGGGCGATCCGGCGGCCGTCATGTTGGGCGACCAGGCCAGCGCCCAGGCGTTGAACGCCTTGCGGCATCGCCTGGGCCTGGATCTGCCGCTGTCGACGCAGTATCTGGACTTCATGCGCGACATGCTGACGGGCAATTTCGGTACGTCCATGGCGACCGGCCGCGCGGTCCTGCGCGAGATCACCCAGGTATTGCCCTGGACCATCGAACTCACGCTGGCCGCGGTACTGCTCGGCGTGCTGATGGGACTGCCGCTGGGCGTCTGGGCCGCGGTCAGGCGCAATACCTGGCCCGATTACCTGGGGCGCATCGTTTCCCTGGCCGGCCAGTCGTTCCCGGCCTTCGTGTCGGGCATTCTGATGCTGCTGGCCTTCGCCATCCAACTGCGCTGGTTTCCGGTGATCGGCAGCAGCGTTTCCGGCGGATGGCTGGCGCAATTGCGCGATCTGGTCCTGCCGGCCTTCAACCTGGGCCTGATCATGGCGGCCTACGTCATGCGGGTGACGCGCTCGTCGATGCTGGGCGTGCTGGGCGAGGACTACGTGCGCACGGCGCGCGCCAAGGGGGTCAAGCCCTTGCGGCTCGTCATGCGTCATGGCTTGCGCAATGCGCTGATCCCCATCATTACCGTCGTCGGCCTGTATTTCGGCACCCTGATAGGCAATTCGGTGCTGACTGAAATCGTCTTCAACCGGCCAGGCATCGGCAAGCTCATTCTGGGGGCGCTCAACACGCGCGACTACACCTTGCTGCAGGGCCTGATGGTGGTGTTCGCGACGTGCGTGATCGTCATCAATATTCTGACCGACCTGATCTACGGTTTTGTCGATCCGAGGGTGAAATACAAATGAGCAGCGCCGTCGCCGTTTCCGCCCGGCCCAATGCCTTGTGGCTGGCTTTGCGCAAGAACCGCCTTTCCTGGGTGGGAGTCGCCTTGTTGCTGTTGATCGTGGGCGTGGCCTTGCTGGCGCCCTGGATCGCGCCGCACGATCCCCTGCAGCAGAACATCGCCTACCGGCTCGATCCGCCGTCGTCGGAGTATTGGCTGGGCACCGACAGTTACGGGCGCGATGTCCTGTCCCGCCTGATGTACGGCGCGCGCATTTCGCTGCTGGTGGGTTTCGTCTCCATCCTCATCGCCATGGTCGTGGGGTCGGCGCTGGGCATTCTGGCAGGCTATGTGGGCGGGCTCGTGGACCAGCTCGTCATGGGCCTGGTCGACGTGCTGCTGTCTTTTCCCGCGCTGCTGCTGGGGCTGATGGTCGCGGCCATGCTGGGCGCCAACCTGCACAACCTGATCATCGCCATCGCCCTGACCGAGATCGCGCCGTTCGTGCGGGTGGCGCGCGCGCCGACCATCTCGCTCAAGCAGCGCGATTTCGTCGAGGCGGGCAGGGCGCTGGGGTTCGGCCCCTGGCGGCTGATGGGCGTGCACATCCTGCCCAACATGATTTCGGACGTGATCGTGCTGGGATCGATGTGGATGGCCTCGGCCATACGCACCGAGGCCTCGCTCAGCTTCATCGGCCTGGGCGTGCCGCCGCCGACGGCTACCTGGGGCGGCATGATCCGGGAAGGGTTCGAGAACATCCTGGATGCCTGGTGGCTGGTCGTGTTTCCCTGCATCGCCATCCTGGCGACCGTGCTGGCGCTCAATCTGCTGGGCGATGCCCTGCGCGATGCCATCGACCCCAAGCTGCGATCGGAGCGTTCATGACGACTCAAGACGACATGCAGCCCATTCTGCAATTGCGCGGACTGCGCACCGAGTTCCGGATCGGCGGGGCCTGGCATGCCGCGGTGCGCGATGTCTCGCTGGCGGTGCGCCGCAACGAAACGCTGGCCATCGTGGGCGAGTCCGGCAGCGGCAAGAGCGTGACGGCCCTGTCCATCATGCGCCTGCTGCCCGAGACAGGCACGCGGCACGGCGGCGGCCAGATACTGCTCGAAGGCCGCGACCTGGCCGCTTTGCCGGAAAAAGCGATGGCGGCGCTGCGCGGCAACGATATGGCCATGATCTTTCAGGAACCGATGACGTCTTTGAATCCCACCATGACCGTGGGGGATCAGATCGCCGAGGCGATACGCCAGCATCGCCCGATCTCGTGGCGGGAGGCCCGTACTCTGGCGCTGCAAGCGCTCGAAGAGGTGAAAATCCCCGCCGCGGCCGAGCGCTTCGATGCCTATCCGCACCAGTTCTCGGGCGGCATGCGCCAGCGCGTCATGATCGCCATGTCTTTGGCGTGCAAGCCCAAGGTGCTGCTGGCCGACGAGCCGACGACCGCGCTGGACGTGACCATACAGGCTCAGATACTGCGCCTGCTGGCCGATCTGAAGGAGGCGCGCGGCATGGCCGTGGTCTTCATCACGCACAATCTGGGCGTGGTGGCGCAGATCGCCGACCGGGTGGCCGTCATGTATGCCGGCCAGATCGTGGAGACGGCCGACGTGCGCGAGATTTTTGCCCGTCCCATGCATCCGTACACCGAGGCTTTGCTGCGCGCCATGCCGCGCGTGGATCAAGACACCGAATCCCTGCAGCCCATTGCCGGCGCCGTGCCGGCCATTACGGCCATGCCCGCCGGCTGCGCCTATGCGTCCCGCTGCCCTTTGCGGCAGCCGCGCTGCGAGTCGACGAACCCCGAACTGGCGCCGATCGGCGCGACGCACGACGTGCGTTGCCTGGTTCGCGCCGAATCTGTGCGGAAGATGGCATGAGCGAGATCCTGCAAGTCCTCAACCTGGTCAAGCGCTTCGAAATCGGCGGCGGCTGGCTGGGCAGCCCGAAGAAGACGGTGCGCGCGGTCAACGACGTGTCGTTCAGCGTGATGCGGGGCCAGTCCCTGGGGCTGGTCGGCGAATCCGGCTGCGGCAAGTCCACGGTGGCGCGCGCCTTGCTGCGCCTGGTCGAGCCCGACGCGGGCACGATCCGTTTCGACGGCACCGACCTGCGCGCCGCCGACGCGGCGCAGCTGCGTGCGCTGCGCCGGCGCATCCAGATGGTGTTCCAGGATCCCTATGCGTCGCTCAATCCGCGCCGCACGGTGCGGCAAACCCTGGCCGAACCCTTGCGCGTGCACAAGCTGGGCGACCAGACCTGGATACGCGCCAAGGTCGAAAGCACCATCGAGGAAGTGGGGCTGCCGATGTCCGCGCTGGACCGCTATCCGCATGAATTCTCGGGCGGCCAGCGCCAGCGCATCGGCATTGCCCGGGCGCTGGTCCTGGACCCGGAACTGATCATCGCCGACGAACCCGTATCCGCCCTGGATGTCTCGGTGCAGGCGCAGATCCTGCAGCTGCTCGAACGCCTCAAGCGCGAGCGCGGGTTGTCGTTCGTGTTCGTTTCGCACGATCTGGGCGTGATCCGCCACTTCTGCGACACGGTGTGCGTGATGTACCTGGGACGCATCATCGAGCAAGGGCCCACGCGCACGGTATTGGACGCGCCCCGGCATCCATACAGCCGCATCCTGAGGGATTCGTCGCCCGTGCCGGACCCCGCCGCTCGCATCGCCTTGCCGAAAATCGTGGGCGAAATCCCCGCGCCCACCAATCCGCCGCCGGGCTGTGCGTTTCATCCGCGCTGCGACCGGGCGCAGGCGCAGTGCAAGCAAAGCGTGCCGGCCTTGAGTCTGGGCGAAGGGGGGCGGGTGGCTTGTTTCCACCCGCTGGAGACGTAGCGTGCCCGAGTGTGCCCGGACTGCCCGCTACAGCGTTTCTTCTTTGACCAGGTCTTCCTTGCCGTAGAACTTCACGCCGATCTGGATGCGCTCGCGCCCCTGGTCGCGGCGATGGCGATTTGAGTCGCGCAGGCTGTAGACGCAGCCGCAGTATTCCTGCTGGTAGAAATTTTCGCGCTTGCTGATCTCGATCATGCGCTGCGAGCCGCCGCCCTTGCGCCAGTTGTAGGTCCAGTAGACCAGGTCGTCGTAGCGGGCTGCGGCGCGAACGCCTGCGCCGTTGATCTGGTTCATGTCCTTCCAGCGCGAGATGCCCAGCGAGCTGGTGATGGTGTCGTAGCCGTGCTCGTGCGCGTACAGGGCGGTGCGCTCGAAGCGCATGTCGAAGCATTGGGTGCAGCGCTCGCCGCGCTCGGGCTCGTGCTCCAGGCCCTTGACGCGATCGAACCAGTTGTCCACGTCGTAGTCCGCGTCGATGAACGGGATGCCGTGCTGCTCGGCGAAGCGGATGTTCTCGTTCTTGCGGATCTCGTACTCGCGCGCGGGATGGATGTTGGGGTTGTAGAAGAAGATCGCGTAGTCGATGCCCGAGGCCGTCATGGCCTCCATGACCTCGCCCGAGCAGGGCGCGCAGCAGGAATGCAGCAGCACTTTCTTGCGGCCGTCGGGCAGCTCGAGCGTGGGGCGGATGAGGTCGGTCATGGCAGCAAGAAAGCGTAAAACGTCTGGGATATCAGTATTTTACGCGATCCTGTGCGGGCAATCCCGCGGGACGTGCAGGCCCCATGAAGGCCTTACGCGCGGCTGGTCACTTCGATCAAGTGATAGCCGAACTGCGTGCGCACCGGGCCTTGCACTTCGTTGACCGGTGCGCTGAACACGACGGTGTCGAACTCGGGCACCATCTCGCCCGGGCCGAAGCTGCCCAGGTCGCCGCCCTGGCGGCCGGACGGGCAGCTGGAATGTTGCTGGGCGAGATCGGCGAAGCGGGCGCCGTTCTGGATGGCGGTTTTCAGTTCATTGGCCTGGGCTTCGGTCGAAACCAGGATGTGGCGGGCGGTGGCCAAAGGCATGTCGAACTCCTGAAAAGAAAAATCAAACCGTCGCCAATCAGGCGAAAACGGCGTCCCATAGTGCTTTTACTATATCGCGCTCGGGCACCAATTCGTCTTGCGGCAGGCGGGCCTCTTCGATGCCCTGCAGCCGCAGCTTGTGCTGTGCGGCCCGCAGGGTGCGGTAGGCGTCGCCGGCCTGGCGGGCCAGGCCGGCGGGCAGCAGGCCGGCCTCGGCAGCCAGACGCAGCAGCGCGATATTGCCCAGGTTTTCCAGCAGCGCGGGATGCGCGGCCGCCTGGCTGAGCACCAGGTACTGCGTGACGAACTCCACGTCGACCATGCCGCCGCGGTCGTGCTTCAAATCGAAGAGATGGTCGGCATGGGCATGCCCCTCGCTCATGCGCTCGCGCATGGCCAGCACTTCTTCGCGCAGCTTGGCCTGGTCGCGCGGCAGCACCAGGATGTCGCGGCGGATGCGCTCGAAGCGCTCGCCTAGCGCGAGGTCGCCGGCCGCGAAGCGCGCCCGGGTCAGCGCTTGATGCTCCCACATCCAGGCGTGGTCGCGCTGATAGCGCTCGAAACCCTCGATCGACACGGCCAGCAGGCCCGAGTCGCCGTCGGGCCGCAGGCGCAGGTCGACTTCGTACATGCGGCCCGAGGACGTCATGGTCGAGAGCCAGGAGTTCATGCGCTGGCCGAGCTTGGCATAGACCTCTGTGGCGTCCTTGCGCGGATCGTCGTAGACGAACACCAAGTCCAGGTCCGAGACGTAGCCCAGTTCCTTGCCGCCCAGCTTGCCGTAGGCGATGACGGCGAAATGCGGCTCGGCACCTTCTTCCTTGTTGACCAGCACCCATACGCGGCGCAGCGCTTCGGCCAGCAGCAGGTCGGCCAGGGCCGAGAGCTGGTCGGCGAGCTGCTCGACGGTGAGCATGTCCTCGAGGTCTTGCGCCAGCAGCTGGAAGCTCACCTGGCGCTGCACGTCGCGCATCAGGTTCATCTGCCGCTCGACGTCGGGCGTGCCGTCGGCCAGCAGGCTGCCGTCCAGGTCGGTGGCCAGCTGGCGGCCGATCTGCGCCCAATCCGGCGGGGCGAGCAGCGTGGTCCAGTCGATCAGGCCGTCCAGCAGCAGCGGGTGCTGGCGCAGGTATTGCGCGGCCCAGGGACTGGCGGCCATGATGCGCGCCAGGCGTGCCAGGGTCTTGGGATATTCGGCCAGCAACGCCAGGTAGGCGCTGCGCTGGGCAATGGCCTCGATCAGGTCGATGAGGCCGACGGCGCTGGCAACGGGCGCGCGGGTCTGCGCAGCCGCGGACAAGGCCGCCGGCAGCAGGGCGTCGACGCGGCGCCGGCTGGTCTCGGGCAAGCTCTGTATGCGGCGGCCGGCCACCAGGGCTTCGGCGCGGCGCAGGATCTCGTCGGCCTGGTCGCCGAACTGCGCCCGGACCTGCTCGGCCAGGCTGTGGTCGCTGGCGTCCGCCAGTTCGATCGGCCGGCCCGTGCTGGCTTGCACGTGGCCGTCCAG
>CALGFL010000280.1 GCA_937881145.1 uncultured Bordetella sp. | reverse complement strand
CTCGTTCATTACCTGCACTCACAGCCGCTCACAGTGCGCACTCAGTATCTTCCCTAGCCTTGATCGCTGATTCTCAAGCACTAGGTTCCCAGGTGAACAGAGACAGCACGGAAGAAAATTCGCAGCGGCCAGTCCTCTTGCCTGCGCCACGACCGCTGGTGCGCCCGGCAGGATTGCCCGGGCCGCGCCGCCGCCCGCAGGTGAGCGTGCGGCCCCTATGGTATGCCGTGCCGCGCGTAGGCAGCTATCTGCTAGTGCTCCTGGGCGTCTGGCTCATCCTGTCGGTGATGTTCCCTTCGTTGTTCCTGCGATCGACGGACCGGGCTGTGATAGACAGCCCGGTCCATCTGATCACCACGCCGGTCGAAGGCATCGTCACCACGCAGAACATCGCCGTAGGCGGCCAGTTCAAGGCCGGGCAGTCGATCATGACGCTCAAGAACCCCAATCTGGACCGCGGCCTGCTGATGGAGCTCATGGGCAAGCTGCTCGACAGCCAGAAGCGCTACGAAACGCTCAAGACCCAGCTCGATAGCGATCAGGTGCGCATGACGCAGATCGATGCCGACATCAAGCGCTACCAGGCGATGTCCGGCCACGAGCATGCGGACACGATCAAGGGCATCCGCGCCCGCCTGGCCGCGGCGAATCGGCAGGTGGCGATGCAGCAGCAGGTGGTCAGCCGCAATCGGGCGATGCAGGAGGCGGGCGCCGTGAGCGCGGCCTATACCAGTGCTTCGCGCGCCCAACTTGCGGCGCTGACCGGGGCGCGCGACGCCATCCGCGCCGAGCTCGACACCGCGGTCGGCGTAAGCCAGGCCGCGCGCGGCAAAATCTACACCACGAGCACCGACAGCACGGTCGGTGCGATGGTGCAGAAGCAGGACTCGCTGCGCGTGGAAATCGGCCAGTTGCGGTCCGAGCTGGCGCAGCAGAAGGCGTACGGCGACTCGATGGGCAAGCTGGTGTCGGTGGAGCAGACGCGCCTGGAGCGTCTCTCCAGCTACGACGTCAACGCCTTTTCCTCCGGCGTGGTGCAGGATGTGCTTGCGCCGGTGGGCACACGCGTGGCTGCCGGCGCGACGCTGATGCGCGCCGTCAATTGCAGCGAGGCGCGGGTCGTGGCCGTATTTCCGCGCACCCTGAGCCAGAAGCTGCTGCCGGGCACCAAGGTGTCGGTGCATGTGGACGGCATGGCCGACCCGGTGCCGGCGTCGGTGAGCGAGATCCTGCCTCGTGCTCCCGACGGCGACCAGGCGCGCTACATCGTGCCTTTCCCGCCGATCGAGAAGAACGAGATCTACCTGATCGCCAAGCTCGACCGGCCTATCGCCAACCTGCCTGGCGCGAAAAGCCAGGCCGATAGCTGCGCCCTGGGCCACTGGGCCCAGGTGAGTCTCGATCCCTGGTGGAAGGGCCTGGTCGCGCGATTGCGCTGATCGGACCGCATCGGGAGCCTGGGCATGAAGGTGCTGCACATGGCAATGGCTTGCCTTTCGATGCTGACGGGCGCCGCGCTGGCCGGCGAGACGACTGGTGCGCACGAGCACGGTGCGCGCGGTCAGCTCTTGCAGGTCACTTGCCAGGCGATACGCAGCCGCGTGGCGGCCATTGCAGGCACGGGGCCGGTGATGCTCGCCAGTTACGAGCCCGCGCCCGGCGGCGAACCGCTGGCCTCGGCGCTGCAAGGTTCGGCCTTCGTCTACGACAATGCGCTGGCCGGCATCGCGCTGCTCGCCTGCGGGCACGTCGACGCCGCGCGCCGCATTGCCGACGGCATGACCACGGCGCTGGCGCATGATCGCTATTACCACGACGGCCGCCTGCGCAATGCCTATCGCGCCGGAGCCGTGCCAGATGGGCCGGTGCCGCTGCCGGGCTGGTGGGACGCCGCGAGCAAGAGCTGGTTCGAAGACGCTTATCAGGTCGGCACGGCAACGGGCAATGTGGCCTGGGCGGCGCTCATGCTGCTGGCCGTGGGCGATGCCACGCACGAGCGCCGCTATACCGATGCCGCCGCGACCATGATGGCCTGGGTCGACGAAACGACGTTCGACGCCCGCGCGCCGGCCGGTTATATCGGTGGCTTTTTCGGCGAAGAGACCGGACCGCGGCGCCAGGGCTGGAAGTCCACCGAACACAACACCGACGCCTATGCCGCGTACGCCTGGCTTGCGCGGCGCGATGGCCAGGCGCGCTGGAAGACAGCGGCCGAGCGCGCCGGCGGCTTTGTTGACGCCATGTGGCGGCCGGCCGAAGGGCGCTTCATCATCGGCACGGCTCCGGACGGGCACACGCCCAACAGCGGGCCGTCGGCGCTGGATGCGGACATCTGGCCGCTGATCGCCTTTCCCGACAGCATGAGCAAATGGAGCCGCGCGCTCGACTGGCTGCACGCTCACCATGCAGTGGACGGCGGCTACGGTTTCAAGGGCGAGCCCGACGGCATATGGACCGAAGGGACGGGGCAGGCCGCGCTGGTGCTGTGCGCCACCGGCCATTGCGATCAGGCCCGGCCGCTCTGGCCGCTCCTGTTGGCCCAGCGCTCGCCTTCGGGCCTGTTGTATGCGACGCCGCAGGCGCGCATACGCACGGGTTTGTCCATCGGCCCCGAATCGAAGGGCGAGGATTTCTTCTACTACCACCTGCCGCATCTGGGCGCGACCGCGTGGGCCGCGCTCGCCGCGGCGGGCCGCAACCCGTTTCGGCCCGAGGAGAACTGATGTTCGATTTTTTCCTGGACGGCAATACCGTGATGCAGATCAACCTGGTCGTGGCGCTGATCGCGCTGATGTGCTTGCGCGCGGACCGGCATCGCGCGGCCGACCGCTGGCTGTTCGGCGCGATCACGGCAACGCTGGTGATGGTCTATTACATCTGGCGCTGCAATCAGACGCTGCCCGATTGGCATGCGGATTTTCCGAGCCTGTGGTCGTATCTGTTCTTCATTTTCGAAAGCATCGCGATTTTCTACACGATGATCTCGATCGTGACCTTCACGCGCTCGTCGGACCACAGCGCCGAGGCCGATGCTGGCGAGGCGCGGCTCAGGCGCGCGCGAACCGTGCCTGCGGTCGATGTCTTCATCGCCACGTATAACGAAGGGCTCGACGTGCTCGAGAAGACCATCGTGGCGGCGATGGCGATCGACTATCCCGATTTTCGCGTCTGGGTGCTCGACGATACGCGCCGCGGCTGGCTCAAGGCGTTCTGCGAGCAGGTGGGTGCGCATTATGTGACCCGGCCCGACAATACCCACGCCAAGGCAGGCAACCTCAACAACGGGCTGCACCACAGCGAGCTGAAAAAATACGGCGGCGGCGCGCCTTTCATCATGGTGCTGGACGCGGACTTCGCGCCCAACCGCAGCATTCTCATGCGCATCGTGGGCCTGTTCGGCGATCCCTGTGTGGGCGTGGTGCAGACGCCCCAGTTCTACTACAACGCCGATCCCATTCAATACAACCTGCGCTCGACCGAATGCTGGGTGGACGAACAGCGCGCCTTCTTCGATGTGATGCAGCCGGCCCGGGACGCCTGGGGCACGGCCTTCTGCATCGGCACGTCTTTCGTCGTGCGGCGCGAGGCGCTGCATCGCATCGGCGGGTTCCCGACCGGAACGGTGACCGAAGACATACACCTGAGCTACAAGCTCATGTCCCATGGCTACGTGACGCGCTGGCTCAACGAGCGGCTCAGCGTGGGGCTCTCGGCCGAAGGGCTGCCCGAGTTCATCAGCCAGCGCACACGCTGGGGCCTGGGGACCATCCAGGTGGCGCTTACCGCCGACGGGCCCTTGCGCGGACGCGGCTACAGCCTCCTGCAGCGGCTGCACTACCTGCACGGCCTGATGCACTGGCTGGTCCGGCCTTTCTCGGTGCTGTTGCTGCTCGCTCCCTTGCTGTACTGGTATTGCGACATCCCCGCTTTCTATTGCCAGCCCATGCAGTTCTTTGCCTACGGACTGCCGGCACTGCTCATGTACTGGGCCTACAGCATGTGGATCACCGGTGCGCGCGCCATGCCGATTTTCACGGAGGTGACGCAGACTGTCACTTCGATGGCGGTGACGGCCATGTTGGCGAGCGCGCTCCTCAAGCCTTTCGGACGGCCCTTCAAAGTCACCGACAAGGGGCTGGACCGGTCCAGGCTGGTGGTGCACGGCAAATTCGCCGCGATGTATGGCGTCATGTTCGTTCTGGCAGGCGTGGGGCTGGCGCGCGAGACGGCCGGCAACATGACTTCGTCGGGGCTGCTGCTCAATGCGTTCTGGACCGCGATGACGATGATCCTCTATCTGACTTCGCTGCTGGTCTGCTTCGAGCTGCCCTGTCCCCGCAAGGAAGATCGTTTTCCGCACCGGGCCGCCTGTGCGCTCAGGCTCCGCGGCAACGGGCCTGACAGCGCCGTGTACGAGTTGCCCGGCGTCACGCGCGACCTGTCGTGCAATGGCGTGGCCTTGATCTCGAAGCATGCGGGTAGCGTGCCGCGCGGCACCGAGGGCAAGGTGTGGCTGGGCGCGGCCGGCTGGGTTCCGTGCACCGTCATGCGCCGCAAGCGCAATCTGCTGGGCATCGCCCTGCAGCCCGACACGGCCGCGCGTCACGCGCTGATCCGCATGCTCTTTAGCAACCCGGCCGACAACATCGCAAACGTGGGCAGGCCGCGGCTGGCCATCGCGCAACTCATACGGCGCGCTTTTTCAGGCTGATTCCTATGATCGACACGAAACGACCCCCGCGCTTGCTGCGCCGCACCTTGGCTATCGCCGTCCCGCTCGGGTTGGCTGCCTGCTCGCTGCAACCGCGCTACGAGAGGCCGGCGCAGCCGGTGCCGAACCAGTATCCCGGCGGCCCGGCTTATCGAGGGGCGCCGCGGGCGTCGACGCCCGCGGGCGTGACGGCGGCCGACCTGGGCTGGCAGGACTTCTTCAAGGACCCCAAGCTGCGGCGGCTGATCGAGATTGCGCTCAAGAACAATCGCGATTTGCGCGTGGCCACGTTTTCCATCGAAGAAGCGCGCGCCCAATACGCCATCCAGCGCGCCGCGCAATTTCCTTCGCTGTCGGCCAATGCGGGCGCCGCGAGCTCGCGCCTGCCCAGCACCTTGCGCGGCGGCTTGCCGAGCCATCTCGACACTTTTACGGCCGGCGTCGGCCTCAACCCCTTCGAGATCGACCTGTTCGGCCGCGTGCGCAGCCTCAAGGACGCCGCGCTCGAGCAATATCTGGCTCTCACCGCGGTGCGCCGCGCCGTGCAGATCAGCCTGGTGTCCGAGGTTGCCAGCGCCTATCTGACCTTGCAGGCCGATCAGGCCTTGCTCAAGCTTTCCCAGGACACGCTCGAGGTCCAGCAGCAGACGGTCGAGATGGTCAAGCGCGGCAAGAGCGTGGGCGGCATGGCCGAGCTCGACGTCCATCGCGCCCAGACCCAGCTCGAGGCCGTACGCGTCGGCGTGGAGCAGTACACGCGCCAAGTGGCGCAGGATCGGAATGCCCTGTCAATGTTGATCGGTGCTCCGGTGCCGGCAAACCTGCTGCCGCCGCAGGCCTTCGGCGACGCGACGCCGGTGGCCGAACTGCCCGCGGGGCTGCCATCGGCCTTGCTCGAGCAGCGGCCCGACATCATTGCCGCCGAGCACCGGCTCAAGGCCGCCAACGCCAATATCGGCGCGGCGCGCGCGGCCTTCTTCCCGAGCATCTCGCTCACCGGCTCGGTAGGCGTGGCGAGCGCCGCGCTGGCGGGCCTGTTCAGCAGCGGCCTGGCCTGGGGCGTCGGGGCGGCGCTCAGCATGCCCATCTTCGACGGTGGTGCCAACCAGGGCAATCTCGATGCCGCCAAGGCGCGCAAGAACATCGACATCGCCCTCTACGAACGCACCGTCCAGCAAGCCTTTCGCGAAGTTTCCGACGATTTGGCCGCGCGCGGCACCTACGACCGCGAGGCCGCGGCGGCGCAGGCGCAGAGGCAGGAGATCGAAGATACCAGGCGGCTTTCCGAAGTGCGCTTTCGCAATGGCGTGGACGACTACTTTCCGGTGTTCGACGCCGAGCGCCAGCTCTACACGGTGCAGCAGTCGCTGGTGACCATACGCCTGGCGCGGCTTACCAGCCGAGTGGCGTTGTACAAGGCGCTGGGGGGCGGCTGGTCGCGCACCACGGGCGCCAAGGACACCGTGGCCCAGGCGGATCCGGATCCGGTCCGGACTTCGAGCGCACCGCTGGCTCGGCCCGTGTCTCACTAGCCGATGCAGGCGCTGCGTCGCAGCCGGTCCCTGGCCGGCCGCGTTTTTCGGCATTGGGCGCGATCATGTTAAAGATAGCGGTCTTGTGGCCACAAAGCCGTGAAGGAGCGACGCATGGCGCCTACGCAATCCCTACCCGATCAAACGAACGCGCTGCTGCACGGCATCCGCGTCGTCGATCTTTCCCGGCTGGTGTCGGGCAACATGATGACCCATGTGTTCGCGGACATGGGCGCCACCGTAATCAAGGTTGAACCTCCGGGCAAAGGCGACGAACTGCGCGCCTGGCAGCGGGAAGGCATGAGCACTTATTGGATGGCCTATTGCCGCAATAAGCAGAGCGTGGTGCTGGATCTGCGATCGGACGAGGGCAAGCAGGCATTGAGGGGCTTGCTGCATGGCGCGGATGTTCTCGTCGAGAATTTCCGGCCGGGCACGCTGGAAAAGATGGGGCTGGGCAAGGAGGCCCTGCAGCAGATCCGGCCGGGCCTCGTCGTGGTGCGCATCTCGGGCTGGGGGCAAACCGGGCCTTATGCCAACAAGGGTGGTTTCGGCTCGCTGATCGAGGCGATGAGCGGCTTCGCAGCGATGAACGGCTTTTCCGACAGGCCGCCGGTGCTGCCGCCCTTTGCCATGGCCGATTCGGTCGCGGGTCTTTATGGCGCAGCGCTTGCGCTGGCGGCGTT
>CALGFL010000279.1 GCA_937881145.1 uncultured Bordetella sp. | reverse complement strand
TGACCGAGGGCGTGGGCGGGCAGGAGCCCGCCGTCGCCTTGCAGACATTGATCGGCTGGTCCTATACGGGACGTCTCGTCCCGTCCTGGGTGAACGGCCATCTGGAGCGCCAGCTCGATGCCTTCGAACGCATCTACGACGCGGCGCCGGCCTATCTGGACGGACACCAGCACGTGCATCAGCTGCCCGGCGTGCTGCCGCGGGTGATCGAGATAATGCAGCGCCGCTACGGCGCCCGCATGCCTTGGCTGCGCTGCACCTTGCCGCGGTCCCAGCCCGGCGTAGGCCTGGCCAATGTGTTCAAGGCGCAGGTCATCGGCGCGCTGGGCGGGCATGCCTTGAGGCGGGCCGTGCGCCGGCACGGCTGGCGCAGTAATGAACGGTTCCTGGGGGTCTACGGCCTGAGTGGCGGGGCCGAGCATTACGCGCAGTTGCTGGGGCGCTGGTTCGACGCGGCCCAGGACGGCGACTTGATGATGTGCCATCCCGCCCATGCGGTCGCGCCGGGCGAAGGCGATGCGCTCATGCAGCAGCGCGCCGCCGAGTTCGAGGTGCTCTCGAGCGAGGACATGCCGCGCTGGCTGAGCGCGAGCGGGCTGTGGGTCGAGCGCCTGAGCCGGATCATGCCCTTGCCGGCGCCCTAGGGCGCCGCCCGCGCGCCCGTGCCTTCGTCCTAGGTCCTGCTGCTGATGGCGTTGCGCTGCAAAGCACGGACGAGCCGCTTGAACCAGGGGCGGTCCACCGGATGGACGACGGCCCGCAGAGCGCGGCAATAGTCCAAGGTCAGTCCCGGCGTCCATGCCATGATTTGGGCGCGCCGGCGCACCTGCGCCGCGATCCACAGCTCGGGCATCAGCAAGGTGCGCAGCACGTGCAGCCAGTTCCGGCTGTGCCGGGCCAGCACCCCGTCCAGCGCGGATTCCAGTGCGTACGAGACCGAGCTGGAGCAATTTCGCCGCGTGAGGTTGTAGACAGGCTCCGCGCGGTATTTGCGCCAGAATGCCAGCAGCCCGTCGCGGTTGTAGCTCGTGAAAGTGACTTGCCGGGTGGAGGGGCACCAGGCCTTGGACTCGGTGGCGTAGTCCGGCTGGTAGGTGCCGGGCACGTCGTTCTCCTTGCCGGCCTTGAGCAGGTTGAAGAATTCGGAAGGCGAGCGGTCGATGTCCACGGCGGGATACAGGCTGATGTAGATATTGGGCACCATCTCCAGGGCGGCGTGTCCGGTGGAGATGACGCCGTTCACATCAACCGCGGCGATGTACCGGTTGAAGACGGGACGGGGCACGGTGGTGTTTTTGGCCGAACCTTCCGGCGTCCAGACATGGATGGTGAGCGCGTCGGCATGGCCGGGCGCGGCGGCGGGGCCGTTGTCGGCTTGACCGGAAGCGGACGATGGAAGGCGCAGTTCCGCGGGCGCGGTCAAATTGAACATGGCGCAATCGTGGCGCAACCGCCGGGCCCACACCGCGACGCGCAGGGTGTTGATGCCCGCCGCCAGCATGGTCACGCCGATAAAGGCGGATGCCGTGCCGACGTAGTTGGTGGGATAGGGCTGGAACATGAGGATGCCGAAGGCCACTTGCGCGGCGCCGATCAGCAGGGATTTGCGCCATCCGTCGTAGCGCACGACCCAGGCTGAGGCGATCTGGAAGATTCCCAGCGCGAAATAGGTCAGTCCGAAGACCAGTGCCAACAGAAAGTTGCTGACCGTGCCGCCGAAGAGGACAAGCACCGCCAGGAGCAGAAAGGCGCCGCCCTTGAACGCGAGGACGGTGCGCTGGGCGCCGTCGCTGTTGCTGGCCACGAGCAGCGTCACGATGCTCTCGGCCAGCAGCACGGCGCCGAACAGCGTCAGCGGGAAGTAGCGTACGCCGTCGAGCCCGTCGATGAGGATGACCAGGCCCAGCGCTGCCCAGAGCAGCCCGATCAATGCCAGCAGGTAGGCGTTGCGCCGCAGGAAGCCGGCGCCGAACAGGAGCAGCGCGAGTTGGATCATGGGAGCGTCTTCCAGCTGCCGACGATCCAGGTGCCGGCCGCGCCCGGTATCGCGCCGCGATTGGTGTCGATGATGGTCACCCATGGGCTGCCGGGTTCGGCGTAGCGGAACGAGAACGGCCGGCTCAGCGCGGCGGCCGGGCCGAGGCCGCTCAGGCGCGTGCCCAGGGCCTGCCGGTCTTCGGGGTGGACGCACGCCAGCATTTCCCGCAGCGAACCCGGCGCGCATCCGCCGCGGACCGGATCATCCCAGGTAATGCTGCCGCAGGCGAGGTCGAGCCGGTAGAGCCGCTCGTCCTCGCCTTGCGTGCGAAGCCGGGTGAAGCTGCGCGTGAGGATGCGCACGAATACCAGGAGCATGGCTGCCGCGACCAGGTAGCACTGCGCCAGCAAGAGCGATTCGCCGGGCAGGAAGCCGCCCAGGAAAAACGGGCCTAGACCCTGGTCTGAGTGATAGAGGACGATGGCTGCCATCGTGATCATGGCCAGGGAGCCCATGCGGTCCCCGCCGGCGAGCGTGACGAGCACCGCCAGAGCGAGCGGCACACAGGTCAGTGCCATCAGCCACGGCGCCGCGGTTTGCGGCAGATGCTGGGTATCGAAGGCGTACCAGGTGCAGGCCGCCAGCAGCAGCCAGGCTATTGCCGCCACGGCATAGGCGCGCGGACTGGGCGTGGCTTCCACGCGGCGAAACCCGATGAAGCCCATGAGTATGGCAACGGTGAACAGGACGCCGCTGACGTTGCTGCCCCAGGCGCCGTAGGCGATGTTCCAGAACGTTTGTCCGGCCAGGACTGCCTGCCCCTGGACAGCGGCCACGCCTCCGATGGCGGTCACTGCCGCGAGGGCGCTGACCAGGACGGTCGTAAAGAGCCACCCCAGCACCGCGTGCAGATCGTCGCGCTGGCGGGCATAGGCTTGCGACAGCCAGGCGGTGGCGACATCGGACGAGACGGAAACGAGGCGGATCCAGGCCGATTGCGTCGGCGGGTGATGCTGCCACAGATCGACGGCGTAGCCCGAAGCGAGGAAAACGATGAAAAGCAGGGGCCACCTGCGCCGATCATGGGCAAAAAACGCCGCGACCGATACGCCGGCAGGGAACCAGGCGAAGGCGACATTGTTTTCCGGGTCGTCCATGTGCCAGGAAAGGTAGGCGCTTGCCATGTAAAGCAAGGCCCATGCCACAATGGCCCAGCGGGGGGAACTGTTCGATGAGGCGGTTCCTTTCATGCCATGCGCGCCGAAGCTTGAAAGACGACCGTGGCAGTATATCGGCAATGCCTGCCGTATCGAACCGTGGGGAGGCGGATGGCAGTTTTCACTGCGTTCGGCATGATGGTGCTGTTGTGCCTTGCCTTGTGGGGCGGCGGCGCGCTGGGCGTGCGGGGGCCGAAGCCGCTTGTGGCGCGCCTGGCACTCGTCCTGGCCTGGACTGCGCTGGCCGGGTGGGCCATGGCGGGCTTGTTCGCGGGCCGCTATGGCTGGGTGCTACCGTTCCTGGCGGCGCTGGCCGGCATCGCCTGGTGGTGGCATGGCATCAGGCCGGCAAACGAGCGCGCATGGCTGCCCGAGGTTTCCCAACTCTTGTCCGGCAAGATCGAAGGAGATACCGTCATCCTCCGGAACGTCCGGAACTTCGACTGGCGCAGCCAGGACGATTTCCAGCCCCGGTGGGAGACGCGGCGGTTTGATCTGCCGCAGCTGGAGTCCGTCGACATGGCGTTGTCGTACTGGGGGCGCAAGGCCGTGGCCCACACCATGGTTTCTTTCGGATTCGGCAAGAAAGGATATGTTGTTTTCTCGGTGGAAATCCGCCGCAAGCAGGGCGAGAAGTTCTCCGAGATAGGCGGCTTCTTCCGGCAGTACGAATTGAGCCTCGTCGCAGCGACCGAAGAGGATTGCCTGCGCGTGCGCACCAATGTGCGTGGCGAGGAAGGCTTTCTCTACCGCGTTGCCATGCCGACCGAGGCGGCCCGCGCGCTGTTTCTGTCTTATGTGGACCTGGCCAACCAGTTGGTCGACGCACCGAGGTTCTACAACACGGTCACGGCGAACTGCACGACGATCGTGTACCGGATGGTGCAGGCCATCGTGCCGGGCATGCCGTTGGACTATCGACTGCTGCTGTCCGGCTATCTGCCCGAGTATCTACAGGCGCTGGGGGCGTTGCCGGGCGGCAGCCCGGCGCAACTGCGCGAACGGGCCCGTTATACGGAGCGCGCCAAGGCGGCCTCGGCCGCATCGTTCTCCGCGTGCATACGCACGCATGTCCACGCTCAGCGGCCCGCCAGTTCCAGCGCCACCGGATAGAGCGAGGCCACCAGCAGCAATGCCATCGCGATGTTGAAGCCGCGCACGATGCCGGGCTTGTGCAGCCAGCGGCGCAGCGTGCTGCCGAACAAAACCCACAGGCCGACGCATGGCAGATTGATGACGATGCAGGCCAGGGTGGCGATCAGCAGATTGCCGAAGAAGCCCTGCTGCGGCGTATAGGTGGCGACGATGCCCACCGCCATGACCCAGGCCTTGGGGTTGACCCATTGGAACATCGCGGCCTGCAGGAAGGTGAAGGGCCTCGTGCGGGCCCGGCCTTCCTGCATGGAGCCCGAATTGGCGATCTTCCAGGCCAGGTACAGCAGATAGGCGGCGCCCAGGTACTTCAGCACCTGATACACCATGGGCTCGCGCGTGAACACGGCGCCCAGGCCCAGGCCCACGAGCAGCACCATGAGCGAAAAGCCCAGGTTCACCCCCAGCAGATGCGGCACGGTGCGCTGCATGCCGAACGTCAGGCCCGAAGAGGCCAACATGGCATTGTTGGGGCCGGGCGTGATCGAGCTGACCAGAATGAACAGGAGCAGCGGACCCAGCAAGACGGGAGAGATCAGGGGCAGGGAGAGCAGGGAAAGGTTCATGGCGCGGCTCTTGCGGGATAAAAGTTCGGGGCTTGCCTGAACAAGTGATTTCTGCCACTGTAGGCATAGTTAGCGGTACAGTACCTATACACTTTGCCGTCTCGTTTTCATAACTGGCCCGGTAGAAACACCATGACAGTTCAAGCCGCCATGCCCGCGGCCGGTTGGCAGCCGGTGCGCGAGGCCGATGCCACGCTGGTCAGCCAATTGACCGACGATCTGGCTCGCCGCATCGACGACCAGGGTTTGCGTCCCGGCACGCGCCTGCCTTCCATACGCAAGATGGCCGAGCAGACCGGCGTGAGCCGCTTCACGGTGGTCGAGGCCTACGACCGCCTGGTGGCGCGCGGCCTGCTGCAATCGCGCCGCGGCGCCGGCTTTTTCGTCAAGGCGCGCACGCGCCAGGCCCTCCAGCCTGCGCCGGCCGGCCTGCAGGCGCCTGCACGCATCGACCATGCCTGGCTGCTGCGCAGCCTGTTCAACGCCGGTGCGTCGTTCGGCGCGCCGAGCAGCATGGGCCTGCTGCCGGCCGACTGGCTCGATCCTGAAATGGTAGCCGCCGCCGTGCGCGCCGTGGGTCGCTCGGCGCGTACGAATCTGCTGGCCTACGGCCATCCGCAGGGCTACGAGCCTCTGCGCCAGCAGATCGCCGCGCTGTTGCATGAGCGGGGTCTGGCCGCCCATCCCGAACGCAATCTGCTCACCACCAGCGGCGTCACGCACGGGCTCGACCTGGTGGTGCGTCATTTCGTGCAGCCGGGCGACACCGTGCTGGTCGAAGACCCGGGCTGGTTCGTGATCTTCGGCCGCCTCGCCTCGATGGGCGTGCGCCTGATCGGCGTGCCGCGCGGCCCGCACGGCCCCGACATCGCCTGGCTTGAAAAGGCGGCCGCCGAACACAAGCCCAAGCTTTTCATCATCAACAGCGCCGTGCACAACCCCACCGGACATACGCTGTCGGCGGGCGCGGCCTACGACGTCCTGCGCGTGGCCGAGCGGCACGACTTCAAGGTGATCGAGGACGTCACCTATAGCGAGCTGCACCCGGGCCGCGCCATCACGCTGGCCGAGCTCGACCGCTTCAAGCGCGTCATCATGGTGGGCGGTTTTTCCAAGATGCTGGCGGCCAGTTTGCGCGTGGGCTATGTGGCGGCCGATCCCGACACGGTGCAGCAGCTCACGGACTTGAAACTGCTGGCCGGGCTCACCTCTTGCGAAGTGGGCGAGCGCGTGGTGCATCGCGTGCTCATGGAGGGGCAGTACCGCCGCCACGTCGAGCGCGTGCGCCTGCGCGTGGACGAGGCGCGCGAGCGCTGCGTGAAGGGCTTGCTCAAACTGGGCTTTGCCGTGCCGCACGAGCCCTATGCGGGCATTTTCATACTGGCCGATTGCGGCCGCGATTCCGAGACCGTGGCGCGCGAGGCGGCCGGGCGCGGCATGCTGCTGGTGCCGGGCACGCTGTTCTCGCCTTCGCAGACGCCCTCGACCCTGCTGCGCTTTGCCGTGACCATGGAAGACGACGCCAAGATGTGGCGCGAACTGGCGGTCCTGCAGCGCGCACGCGCGGGCTAGCCGGTCGCGACCGGCGACGTCGGTCGCAAGCGCACGCGCCGGCCGGCATATACTTTTCCTGTTATTGGACCGTTTTCAGGAAACCCATCATGTCTGCCGCCATTCGCCCGCTTTCCCCGACTTTCGCCGTCGCACCCCAGCTCTTTCCCGAAGACATGGCCGAGGTCGCCGCGGCCGGGTACAAGAGCCTCATCATCAACCGGCCCGATTACGAAGGCGGACCCGACCAGCCCACCGCGGCCGATGTGATGCGCGCCGCCGAGGCGTTGGGCCTGAAGGTTCAATATCAGCCCGTGGTCAGCGGCGCCATGACCATGGACGACGTGACCCGTTTCGCCGAGCTGCTGCGCACGCTGCCCGGCCCCGTCCTGGCCTATTGCCGCAGCGGCACGCGCTGTACCAACCTCTACGCCAACGCGCAGCAGCTGGGCTGAAGCGGCT
>CALGFL010000278.1 GCA_937881145.1 uncultured Bordetella sp. | reverse complement strand
TACAGGCGGCGCGGGAATCGCAAAGCAGTCATCGTTGAGGCCTTTGCGCCTGGCGAGAGGTTCAGCAGCGCGCGCCGACGCGGTTCGGAATGCGGTTGACCATGCCGGGCAGGAAGGCCGCGGAGATGGCCTGGGCGGCATGATGCAGCGCCAGTTCGGCGACGCGCGGCATGTCCAGGCCCCGCGCCAGCAAGGCTGTCGCGGCGGCGGCGACCACGCCGCCGGTATCGTTGTTGCGTTCGGGCGGCGCCTGCCAGGGCCAGGCCTGGGTCTGGCCCTCGGGGCCGAGCAGCAGGTTTTCGAGATGGCCCGGGCGCACCGGTGCGCCCAGCACCAAGGCCCATTGCGCGCCGCCCGCCAGCAGGGCGTGCGCGGGGCTGGGAGAGTCGCCGATGTCGATGCTGCCGTCGGCCTGCCATTGGACCAGGCGCATGTGCTCGACCACGACCAGCTGCGCCTGCGGCAGCAGAAGTTCCAGCGTGGCGGCCAGCAGGTCGTCGGCATCGTCCTGCTCCGATACGTCGTCGCTGGTCAGGCCGCGCAGGCCCAGGTGCAGAACCAGGGGGACCTGGCTGTAGTCCGCCGCGATCTGCGCGGCCACGCTGGCGGTTTCGGCGCTGTACAGGCCGCCGACCTTGATGGCCTGGACGGGCATGTCTTCCAGCAGGCAGCGCGCCTGGTCGTCGAGCAGTTCGGGCGAGACGGGATGCACTTCTTCCAGGCCGGCGGTGTCCTGCACGGTGAGCGCAGTGAGGGCGGCCAGGCCGTGACAGCCCAGGCTGGCAAAAGTGACGGCGTCGGCAGGCAGACCATCGGCGCCGGTCGGATCGAAAGGCCCGAATATGAGCGCAAGGGGAGGGGAGGCAGGGGAAATCACGGGTAATCGGCCGCGTTATGCCGCAGCGGGCTGGCTCGGGTTTAGGTAAGATCGGCCTTCATTCTAATGGATGCCCCCGAGTACCGAGATAACTTCCGGGGGCTTGAGATAGTGAGAATCATGCGTACCTGGATGTGTCTGATTTGCGGTTGGGTTTATGACGAGGAGGCCGGTTTGCCCGATGAGGGCATCGCCCCCGGCACCAAATGGGAAGACGTTCCTCCCAATTGGGTCTGCCCGGAATGCGGCGCCCGCAAGGAAGATTTCGAATTGATGGAAATCTGATCGCGCATGCGGCGATTTCTGCACCTGATGCAACAGCATGACGGAGACATCATGACCGAAGACATGCACGACGCCGATCAGGACGACGACCGTCCGTCGGCCGAGCCGCCGGCCACGGATTTCTCCAACCAATTCCTGCTGGCCATGCCCGCCCTGGTCGACGGCAATTTCGCCGGCTCGGTGGTCTACGTCTGCGAGCACACGACGCGCGGCGCACTGGGGCTGGTGATCAACCGGCCCACCGATCTTTCGCTGTCGGCTTTGCTCGAGCGCATCGAGCTCAAGGTCGAAGGCGCGCCGGCGCGCGACGATGCGGTGTACTTCGGCGGCCCGGTGCAGACCGACCGCGGCTTCGTGCTGCATGCGCCGGCCGGGGAATACAACTCCAGCGTCAAGTTGGGCGAGTTGACGCTCACCACCTCGCGCGACGTTTTGCAGGCCGTGGCCGAAGGCGACGGGCCGCGGCGCATGCTGGTGGCGCTGGGCTACGCCGGCTGGGGCGCAGGCCAGCTCGAATACGAAATCAGCCAGAACGCGTGGCTCAGCGTCGGCGCGGATTCGCGCATCATCTTCGATGTGCCGGCCGATGAGCGCTATCCCGAGGCGCTCAAGCTGCTGGGCGTGGATCCGATCATGCTGTCCGGCGGCGCCGGTCATGCCTGAGTAACGCCATGCCCGAGGAAACACTGCTCGGCTTCGACTTCGGCGAAAAGAAAATCGGTGTGGCCATCGGCAACACGCTTACGCGCCAGGCCCGTCCGCTCGAAATCATCTTCTCCGAAGTGCGCGAAGCCCGCTTCGGGCGCATCGCCAAGCTGATCGACGAATGGCGGCCGCAGCGCCTGGTGGTCGGGCTGGCGCTGGCTGGCGACGGCGGCGAGCAGGCCGCCACGGCGCGCTGCCGGCGCTTCGCCAACCAGCTCAACGGCCGCTTCGGCCTGCCCGTGGCGCTGGTCGACGAGCGCGGATCGAGCATGGAGGCGCAAGACCTGCTGCAGAGCAACGCGCCCGACGACGCCATGGCTGCCATGGTCATCCTGCAGCGCCACCTCGACGCATTACCGTAATGTGACATGGAGCCGGGTATGATGCTGCCCGGCTGCCTGATATAGCCGCGGAGAATGCCACTTGAACCTGCTGCGCTTCATTGCACGGCTCTGCCTGGTCGTACCCTGGATACTGACGGGCCTGGCGATCATCGCCCTGGTCTACCCCTGGATATCGCCTGTGCCGACACGCGCCGCCATCAACCGCTGGTGGTCGCGCCATCTGATGCGCATGTGCGGCATCCGGATTTCCGTGATCAGCCAGGCCCGCATGTCCTGCCCCGTGATGTGGGTGCCCAACCATGTGTCGTGGATCGACATCTTCGTGGTCAACGCGGTGCGCGCCACCGCCTTCGTAGCCAAGTCCGAGATCCGCGCCTGGCCGCTCATCGGCTGGCTGGCCGCCGGAGCCGGCTCCCTTTTCATCGACCGCGGGCAGCGCCATGCCGTGCACGACATGAGCAGCGCCATCCGCAAGTGCTTCGACAACGGCGAGGCCGTCGGCCTCTTTCCCGAGGGCACCACGACCGAGGGCTTCGGCCTGCGTCCTTTCTTCGCCAGCTTGTTCGAGCCCGCGCGCGAGGCGGGCGTCGACATCCAGCCCGTGGCCCTGCGGTTCTACCATCGCGGCGAGCGCAGCAGCTTCGCTGCCTTCGTGGGCGAGGAGACGCTGGTGGCCAATTTGTGGCGCGTGCTGGGCGCGGCGGGATTGTCGGTCGAGGTGGTGTTTCTGCCCGTTTTGCACACGGCGCCGGACGAAGCCGGCGAGACGCCCACGCGCCTGCAGCTGTCGCATGCGGCGCGCGACGCCATTGCCGCGCAGTTGATCTAGGGTCTTTTAGTGTCGGTAGGCGCCCAGGCGCAGGCTATTCTTCGCTCGGCGCCTGCGACTGCTTGCAGCGTATCTGCACCAGTTTGCGGTCCTGCATGCGCATGGCGGTCAGGGCGCCGCCCCAGACGCAGCCCGAATCCAGGCAGATCACGTTCTCGCGCTGATACAAGCCCAGCGTGGACCAATGCCCGAACACGACAGTGACCTCGCGCGTGGCCCGGTCGGGCACGTCGAACCAGGGGATGAGCCCGGGCGGCCATGCGTTCGGCGCCACTTTGGCGCTGAAATCCATATGCCCTTGCGGCGTGCACAGGCGGATGCGCGTGAGCGCGTTGATGATCACCCGCATGCGCTTGCCGCCGCGGTGCTCGTCGTTCCAGTGCGAAGGCTGGTTGCCGTACATCTTCTGCAGGGCTTTTTGCCAGTTGGGCCCGCGCAGCACCGCCTGCACTTCCTTGGCCAACGACAGCGTCTTGGCCACGTCCCACTTGGCCAGCACGCCGGCATGGACCATCAAGTGGCCGTGCTCGAAATGGGCCAGCGGCCTGCAGCGCAGCCAGTCGATCAAGTCCGAGGCGTCGGGCGCGTTGAGAATTTCGTCGAGCGTGTCCGATTTGGACGGCTTGCGCACGCCGGCCGCCGCGGCCAGCAGGTGCAGGTCGTGGTTGCCCAGCACGGCCACGCTGCGCGATTCCAGCGAGATGAGCCGGCGCAGCGCCGCGAGCGACTGCGGCCCGCGGTTGACCAGGTCGCCTGCGAACCAGAAAAGCGAGTCGGGATCGGCCGTGATGTCGGGATGCGCGAGCAACTGCTCCAGAGGCTGGCAGCAACCCTGCACATCGCCGATCATCCAGATGCTGCTCATGTCAGTTTTGCCCTGCTGCAAATAGGGTAGGCGTGCAGGCCGTCATGCCAGCGACTTCTTCCAGGGCCAGCGGCATGCGGTCAGGTTTCCCAGGACCATCCGGTATTCCATGATCGACAGCGCGGCCAGCGCCATTGCCATCGCGCCGATATTGGGGCCCAGCGCCGTCAGCCAGGCCGGCCAATGACTGAGCATGCCGATGTTCAGCGCCAGCTGGTTGAGCATGAAAAAGCCCACGCCCAGCAAAATGCCGATGAATACCTTGGCGCCTACGCCGCCGCGCCGCGTCTGCATGAAGCTGATGGGCGCGGCAATGGTGATCATGACCAGCAGCGTGAAGGGGTAGACCGCCTTGCGCCACAGGGCCACGATCTGCCGGTCGGCCTGAAGCTGGTTGTGATGCAGGTAATGGATGTAGTCGAGCAGCGAGGCGATGGACATGCGCTCGGGCGTCAGCACCCGGGCCAGCAGGCGTTGGGGATTGAGCGTGGTGTGCAGCGTCAGGCCCGGCTCGGTCGTCACGGTGGCGGGCGGATGGGCTGGGGGGCGGGCATCGGCCAGCGCTTGCGAAGCGTCGGGGTCGATGCGCGTTTCGGTCACCTTGCTCAGGATCAGTTCGCCGTCGCCTTCCAGCGTGCCCGAGTCGGCCTGGGCCACCATGCGCAGTTCCAGGTCGGGAGCGAGGTCGTAGACCATCACGCCGCTGACCGCGCCGCTGCCCATCAGGTTCTGGATGTTGATGATGCGCGTGCCCTTGTCGGGCAGCGGCTCCTTGAACCAGTAGCCGCTTTGCAGCCGGCCGTCGCTGGACTGGCCGCGCAGGGCCAGGCTCACTTCGCTGTAGCGGGTTTCGGACTTGGGCGTGATGTATTCGGACAGCAGCAGCGCGCCCGCCATCAAGGGCAACGTGATCAGCCAGAGCGTGGCCAGAAGGCGCATGCCGCTAACCCCCGAGACGCGCAGGATCACCAGCTCGTTGCGCTGGGCCAGGCTCGCCAGGGCCAGGATGGCGCCGATCAGAAGGCCGATGGGCAGCAGGTCGTAGAGCCGCGCGGGCGTCTCCAGTGCCTGCATGTAGAACATGGCCAGGATGGAGAATTTCTTGCCCACGCCGTCCAGGTCGTCCACCAGCGCGAAGAAGGTGAACAGCCCGAGCAGGGCCAGCAGCACGACCGCGCAGGAGCGGTATATCTCTAGGGCCAGGTAGCGGCGGGCGGTGCGCATGAAAGAAGGGGTTTTTGCAAGGCGTAGAGGGAAATCTGGCGCGCGAAGTGCGCCGTAAGTTGCAAGGTTAACAAATCCCCGGGCCGGGACCGTTTTCCGGCGGCAGATTCGCGCTCGCAACGCACACGCGCCGGTCTCGTCCACAAGAGACCGGCGCGCCGGAGTGCGATGCGTTTTGGAGTCGGGGCGGGCTCAAGCCGCTCCGGGAGGTCAGGGGGCGCCGAAATCCAGCAGTACCTTGCAGCTGTTGCGCGGGTCGCGCTCGGCGAGGTCGAACGCGCTTTGGACGTCGCGAAAGTCCACCTTGTGGCTGATGATCCGGCCCGGATCGACCAGTCCTTTTTCGATCCACTCGATCACTTGGGGGAACATGGCGCAGTTCAGGCGCGAGGCATACAGCGTCAGCTCTTTCTTGGTCAGCTCCTGCTGCGGGATGGCCGACGGCGTGTTGGAAAAACCCAATATGCCGATGCGGCCGGCCGGCGCGGCCAGGCGCACTGCTTCTTCCAGGATCGAAGGGTGGCAGACCGCGTCGTAGATCAGCGTGGGGCCGCCTTGCACGCCGCGCTTCTCGAGGGCTTCTTCCAGCGGTTCGCGCCTGGTGTTGATAATCTCGTCCTCGGCCGCGCCCACTTGCAGCGCGAGCGCCAGGCGTTCGTCGAAATGATCGGTGATGAAGGCGCGGATGCCGTACACCCGCTTGAGCACCTGCATCAGGTTCAGGCCCACCGGGCCGGCCCCGTAGATCAGCGCCACGTCGCTGGGAAACACGCCGGTGCGGCCGGTGACGTTGGCCGCCACCGCGAACGGCTCGATCACCGAGGCACTCGCGTCGGCCAGGCCCTTGGGCACGACGTAGGCATTGCCCTGCGGCACGCAGGCATACTGGCTGAAGCCGCCATCGCGGTGCACGCCGATGACCTGCAGGCGGCTGCAGACGTTGCGCCGGCCGATGAGGCAGGCATGGCACTGGCCACAGCTGATCACCGGATCCACCACCACGGTCTGGCCGATGCGTGCCGCATCGACGCCAGGGCCCACCGACATGATGCGGCCGACGAACTCGTGGCCGATGACCCGGGGGTACGACACGAACGGGTTGTAGCCGTGGAAGATGTGCAGATCCGAGCCGCAGATGCCGGCATAGCGCACGCGGATGCGCACCTCGCCTTCCTGCGGTTCGGGCATGGGCCGTTCCTGTACGGCCATATGTTGAGGCTGGTCGACGACGACGCTGAGCATGTTCACATTAGTTCCTTGGGGTGGGTTCTCGCGCTTACCAGTTCCACATCGAACCGTCGCGCAGGCGCGCCACCGGCAGATAAGCGCGCTCGTAGGGGTATTGGGCGGCCAGGGCTTCGTCGATATCGACGCCCAGGCCCGGCACCTCGTCCATGACCAGGTAGCCGTCCTCGAAGCGGTAATTGTGCGGGAAGACTTCGTCGGTGAGCGCGCTGTGCGGCATCAGTTCCTGGACGCCGAAGTTGGGCACCCACAGCCCGAAGTTGACGGCCGCCGCCATGCACACCGGCGACAGATCGGTCGCGCCGTGAAAGCCGGTGCGCACCTGGTACATCGCGGCGTAATCGGCGATGCGGCGCACGTGGGTGATGCCGCCGGCGTGCACGATGGTGGCGCGGATGTAGTCGATCAACTGTTCGCGGATCAGCTGATTGCAATCCCAGATCGAGTTGAATACCTCGCCCACGGCCAGCGGCGTGGTGGTGTGCTGCCGGATCAGCCGGAAG
>CALGFL010000277.1 GCA_937881145.1 uncultured Bordetella sp. | reverse complement strand
CGCAGGTGGCGGCGTTGGTGCAGGCCGTCAGCCAGCCCTTGGCCGCCGCGCTCGATGCCGACGGCGGCGCGGTGCTGGCCGTATCGGGCGGGCGTTCGCCCGTGCCCTTGTTCCACGCGCTGCGCGAGGCCGATCTGGATTGGTCGCGCGTACTGATCACACTGGTGGACGAGCGCTGTGTGGCGCCCGATCATGCCGACAGCAACGAGCGCCTGGTGCGCGAGCATTTGCTGGCCGGCCGCGCCGCGGCGGCGCGCTTGGCCGGCCTGGTGCGCGATCCGGCGGATATCGCCGGTTCGGTCGCGACCGCCAATGCCGCGGCGCGGCCGATCACGGTGGCCTTATTGGGCATGGGCGAAGACGGGCATACCGCATCGCTGTTTCCGGGAGCGCCGGAACTGGCAGCCGGACTCGACCCGGCCAACCCGGCCCGCTATTTGGCGGTGACGCCGCCGTCCGCGCCGCACGCGCGCATCAGCCTGACCCTGGCGGCGCTGCTGCAGTCGCGACTGTTGGTGCTCGCCATCGCCGGTCCGATCAAGCGGCGTGTCTTCGACGCCGCCTGCGCCGCGTTCTCCCCCGATCTGCCCGTCAGCGCGCTGGTTCATCAGACCCGGACGCCGCTGGATGTGTACTGGGCACCCTGACCTCCATGAATGCATCCATGCTCGATCGCATCAAAAGCCAGCTCGAATCGCTGTCCGCCGCCGAACGCAAGGTATCGCAACTGGTGCTCGGCCAGCCGAACCAGGTGATCCAGGCCACCGTGGCGGATATCGCCAAGCGGGCGGGCGTGAGCCAGCCCACGGTGATCCGGTTCTGCCGTTCGCTGGGCTGCACGGGTCTGCCCGACTTCAAGCTCAAGCTGGCCGGCAGTCTGGTCACCGGCGTGCCGTACGTGCATTCGAGCGTGCGGCCGGGCGATTCGACTTCGGAGTTGTCGGCCAAAGTGTTCGACAACGCCGTGTCCGCCTTGCTCAAGTGCCGTAACGACGTCAGCCCGGCCATGCTCGACGCGGCGATCGCGCTGCTGGCCAAGGCGCGCCGCATCGAGTTCTACGGCCTGGGCAACTCGGGCATCATCGCCGCCGACGCGCAGCACAAATTCTTCCGCTTCGACATTCCGGCCGTCTCTTACGCCGACCCGCATGTGCAGGCCATGGCCGCTTCGCTGCTGGGTCCGCGCGACGTGCTGGTGGCGATCTCCACCTCCGGCCGCTCCAGCGAGCTGCTCGATGCGGTGGAAATCGCGCGCGCCAATCGCTGCCCGGTGGTGGCGATCACGACGTCCGGCACGCCGCTGGCGCGCCTGGCCACGGTGCCGCTGCTCGCCGACACCCAGGAAGACACCGAGATCTACAGCCCGATGCTGTCGCGCATCGTGCACCTCGTGTTGATCGACGTGCTGGCGGTCGGCGTGGCGCTCAAGCACGGTCCCGGGCTGAGCACCATGCTGGAAAAGACCAAGCGCAGTTTGAAGCGGCGGCGCTACCGCGCCGATGCCTGATTCGGTCGCGAACCCGCAGCGGCGACTTATTGCCGCGCGGTGCGCACGTCGTCGACGGATGCACCGGGCACGTTGCTGCGCCAGGGATTGATATCGAGCCCGCCACGCCGCGTGTAGCGGGCATAGACGGTGAGTTCGCGAGGCGCGCAGGCGCGCATGATGTCGGTGTGGATCTGCTCGACGCAGTGCTCGTGAAAGCCCGCGTGTTCGCGAAAAGACACGATGTACTTGAGCAGCGCCTCGCGATCGATGGCGCGGCCCCGATAGCGGATCTGCACGCTGGCCCAATCGGGCTGGCCGGTGACCGGGCAATTGGACTTGAGCAGGCGCGAGACCAGCGTTTCTTCGACCACGTCGCCGTCGCGCGATTCCGCTGCATGACGCAATAGTTCGGGGGCGGGCCGGTAGGTGTCGATGACGACGTCGAGCGCGTCCAGGTCCGCGCCCCCGAGTTCGGCGATGGTCTGCCGCGCGAAATCGCGAGGCGCGATCAGATCGAGCTTGATGGGCGTGCCCACGGCCGCGCCCAGGTCGTGCACGAGTCGTTCGCGCAGCGCCGACGCATCGTCCAGGCGGGTCTGGTTGAACGAGTTCAGGTAGAGCTTGAACGACTTGGATTCGACCAGCCGCGGGCTGTCGGCCGGGATGGTGAAGACGGCCATGGCCACCAGTGGTTTGCCCTTGGCGTTCAGCCACGAGAGTTCGTAGGCCGTCCAGATATCGGCGCCGTGAAAGGGCAACGATTGCGTGGCGGTCAAGCCCAGCGCGGCCCGGTTGGCGGCGCGCTCGATGGGAAAGAGCAGCGCGGGGTCGTATTGGGCGGGGTAGGCGACGTGATGGCCCAGGGGGGCGTCGGTCAGCGACATGTGATGCATTCGTAGACAAGCGGGCCTTGCATTGTAAGAGGCTGGCCGCGCAGTGGTCCGTCCGGATTTTGTCGCGTCCACGCGACAGCGGATTGCCGTGGACAGGGGGAAAGGACCGGATTTTTACCCTGGGTATTTTTAGCCGGTGAAAAAAACGTCCAAATTTCGGATTGTGAAATCGCAATCATGGCATCCGAAAAACCATGCCGCCCTGCATCATTTTTCGATTTTACGAGGCTAAAAATCGTTTCATAATACAAAATTAGTTCTGTAATTATTTGATTTTTATAAGAAAAATATTTCTCTTTTTGGGCCGGAAAAGTCTTGCTGCGATGCCAGAATGAAATCGTGCTTTTTCAATGACTCACGTTGTCGGCAAAGCCAGCGCCGGATACTTCGGTTTTAAGTCCGGACCATTTTTCTTCCAATCATGAGGTACTTAATGATGAACCGTCGTCAACTCGAAATCAGCCAACTGGAACAGGACTGGGCCGGAAACCAACGCTGGAAAGGCGTCTCTCGCGCCTATGGTGCCGCCGACGTCGTGAAGCTGCGCGGCTCCGTGGCCGTGGAACACACGTTGGCCAAGCGCGGCGCGCAGCGCCTGTGGCAATCGCTGCATACCGAACCCTTCGTCAATTCGCTGGGTGCCCTCACCGGCAACCAGGCCATGCAGCAGGTCAAGGCCGGCCTCAAGGCCATCTACCTGTCGGGCTGGCAGGTCGCCGGCGACGCCAACTCGGCGGGCGAAATGTATCCGGACCAATCGCTGTACCCCGTCAATTCCGTGCCCATGGTCGTGCGCCGCATCAACAACAGCCTGACCCGCTGTGACCAGATCCAGTGGATGGAGGGCGTCGGCCCCGGCGACGAGGGCTACGTGGATTACTTCGCGCCCATCGTGGCCGATGCCGAAGCCGGCTTCGGCGGCGTGCTCAACGCCTATGAGCTCATGAAATCGATGATCGAGGCCGGCGCCGCCGGCGTGCACTTCGAAGACCAGCTCGCCTCGGTGAAGAAGTGCGGCCACATGGGCGGCAAGGTGCTGGTGCCCACCCGCGAAGCCGTGGCCAAGCTGGTGTCCGCCCGCCTGGCGGCCGATGTGCTGGGTGTGCCGACGCTGCTGCTGGCCCGCACCGATGCCGATGCCGCGGATCTGGTGACCAGCGACGTGGACGAGAACGACCGCCCCTTCCTCACCGGCGAGCGCACGATGGAAGGCTTCTTCCGTACGCGCGCCGGCATCGACCAGGCCATCTCGCGCGGCTTGGCCTATGCGCCGTATGCCGACCTGATCTGGTGCGAGACGTCCACGCCGAATCTGGAATACGCGCGCAAGTTCGCCGAAGCCATTCACCAGCGCTTCCCGGGCAAGCTCCTGGCCTACAACTGCTCGCCTTCGTTCAACTGGAAGAAGAACCTGGACGACGTCACCATCGCCAAGTTCCAGCGCGAGCTGGGCGCCATGGGCTACAAGTTCCAGTTCATCACGCTGGCCGGCTTTCACTCGCTGAACTACGGCATGTTCGAACTGTCGCACGGCTATTCGCTGCGCCAGGTGAGCGCCTTCGTCGAACTGCAGGAGAAGGTATGGGCGGCACCGGAGGTGCGTTTTACGTCCGAGAAG
>CALGFL010000276.1 GCA_937881145.1 uncultured Bordetella sp. | reverse complement strand
GGAATCGGCCGCCATGTCGAAGGGGCGGCTGTGTCCCCACCAGCCCGACAAGGGTTGCCAGAATTGATCCCGATGCCGCGGGGCGACCCAGATGAACGCCGGCGCGCCCGGGCCGCCGTTCAGGTATTTGTAGGTGCAGCCGACGGCGAAGTCGGCCTGCGCGCCGGCAAGATCGACGGGCACCGCGCCGACGGAATGCGCCAGGTCCCATATCGCCAGCACGCCGTGCCGGTGCGCCGCGGAAGTGACCGCCGCCATGTCGTGCATATGGCCGGTGCGGTAGTTGACGTGGGACAGCAGCAGCACGGCGACGTCCTCGCCGACCGCCTGCTCCAGCCGGGCCGGTGAGTCGATCAGCCGCAGCGCATAGCCTTGCTGCAGCAGGTCGATCATGCCCTGGATCATGTAGAGATCGGTCGGGAAGCTGTCGCGCTCGGACACGATCACGCGGCGCTCGGGATGGGCCCGCTGCTGGATGCGCAAGGCGGCCGCCAGCGACTTGAAAATGTTCAGCGAGGTCGTGTCGGTGACGACCACCTCGTCGTCGCCCGCGCCGATCAGCCGGCCAAGCTTGTTGCCCAGGCGGGACGGCAGGTCGAACCAATTGGCGGCGTTCCAGCTGCGGATCAGGCCCACGCCCCATTCCTGCGCGATGACCTGCGTGCTTCGGGCATGGGCGGTCTTGGGCATTGCGCCCAGCGAGTTGCCATCCAGATAGATCACGCCCGGCGGCAACGAGAACAGCGGCTTGAGCCGCGCCAGCGGGTCCTGCCGGTCGGCGTGCAGGCAGGATTCACGGGTTTGCAGGGTCAGCGGCGCGGCCATAGGTAGCAATACGTTTGATTGGCTTCGAGACTCGGACCGGCTCGGCCATCGGCCTGGATCACCTTGAGCCAGCCGTTCGGATCCGAGCGGGTGGGCGTGTCCCCGCAGTTATTGTGTACCCAGTGGATGCCGCCGCGGTAAGGAATGCCGCAAGCCTCTATCTTGTCGCCCACCGCGATGGCGTCGAGCGGCGCGGGAACAGACTTCATGCCCGGCCGATAGCCCGACGCGAAGACGTTGTCGATGGCCACGTCGTACGTTTGCCCATCGTCGCCTCTGAGCTTCAGATGCGTGTGCGACAGTTCGACGCCCTTGCGGTACATGCCGTGGCTGAACTTGGGCCTGGACACGACTTGACCAACCAGCAAGGCGCCGCCGGAGGCCCTGCACTGGCGCGCTTGGGTGGACGCGGCGCCCGCGCTCTGGCATGCCAACGCCAGCACAATGCCGGCAAAGAGAGGCCCGCCCATCGAGGCAAGGCGATTTTTCTGTCTGGGCAAAACCGGCATGATCTTTTCTCCGTTCTTCTTTGTTATCCGCTACAGGCCGGCAGGTGCGGCCATCGCATATCCACGCTGACAGTGGCGACCTGGCTTGCGGTGAGGGACAGGGCCTGCGCCAGATGCCGCAAAGGCAGCGTGCGGGCGGCAGTCGAATACAGATGCAGCGCCGGATCGGCGCTCTGCGCCTGGGCGCGCAGCCCGCATTCGGCCAACCTGTCGTCGACCCGGCAGGCAATGGCGCCGCCGGTTTCGATCAAATGGAATTGCTCGCCGAATACGCGCCGGATGCTCGGCATGAGAAACGCGTAGTGCGTCGAGCCCAGCACCAACGTATCCGCGCCCGCCGCCGCCATGGGCTTCAGATACTTTTCGAGCAGCGCGTCGATGGACGCCCCGGCCACGATGCCTTGCTCGATCAGCTCCACCAGGCCATGCCCGGCCTGGCATACGAAGCGGCAGCCCTGCCCGTGGCGCGACAGCAGTTCTTGCAGCCTTTTGCTGCGCAGCGTAGCGGCCGTC
>CALGFL010000275.1 GCA_937881145.1 uncultured Bordetella sp. | reverse complement strand
GCACGGCCAATCACGCCGGCACCACGCCGACCCGGCTGCGCCACGACGCGGGCTATGCCGCCTGCGCCGTCGCGGCCTTTCTGCGCGAAGAGGTGGTTGGCGCCGCGCCCGACACCACGCTGGCCACCGTCGGCTCGCTGCGGCTGGAGCCCGATCTCATCAATGTGATCGCGCGCAAGGCCACGTTCACAGTGGATCTGCGCGACCCGGACGAGCAGCGCCTGCAGGCCGCGGAAAAGCGCCTGGCCGGCTTTCTCGCGCAGATCGCCGAGCGCGAAGGGGTCGAGATCGAAACCGAATGCCTGGCGCGCTTTGCGCCGGTGGTGTTCGACGCAGGCCTGGCCGATGAAATCGAAGCATCGGCGCGGCGCTTGGGCTTTTCGCATCGGCGCATGACCTCGGGCGCCGGGCACGACGCGCAAATGATCGCGCGCATCGCGCCGGCGGCCATGATCTTCGTGCCCAGCCGCGACGGCATCAGCCACAACCCGCGCGAGCACACCGACGACGAGCAGCTCGCGCAAGGCGCGCAGGTGCTGCTCGACGTGGTGCGGCGGCGCCTCGCGTCTGCCTGATCTGTTTTCTTCTCATATGGAATCGCGTAAAGAAGCCCATGCTGATCGCCAACCCACGCGCCGCGCGCAAGCCTTATCCGGCCGACCTGCGCGCGCTCCTGTCCATCGAAAAAGCCCGGCAAAGCCGCCAGTGGCTGTCGCACTGGCGCGAGATTGCGCCCGCTGCCACGCCGCTGCGCGATTTGCCGGACCTGGCTGAAACGCTGCAGGTGGCGCGCTTGAGCGTCAAAGACGAATCGGCGCGTTCGCCGCTGGGCAGCTTCAAGGCCCTGGGCGCGCCCGTGGCACTGGTGCGCCAGATCCTGCGGCGACATCCCGATATCGATCCGCAAGGCGTACTCGCGGGCCGCTATGCCGCTCGGCTCAAGGATTACACCGTCGTCAGCGCCACCGACGGCAATCACGGCCGAGGGCTGGCTGCGGCCGCGCGCGACGCCGGCTGCCGCTGCGTAATCGTGCTGCACGCCCATGTCGGCAAAGAGCGCGAAGACGCCATCGCTGCGTACGGCGCGCAGATCGTGCGCATCGCGGGCAATTACGACGCGTCGGTCGAAGAGGCCGCCCGCCTGTCCGCCGCCCATGGCTGGCAGGTCGTCTCCGATACCTCGTATGAAGGCTATGAGGATATTCCGCGCGACGTGATGCAAGGCTACAGCGTCATCGCCGCCGAGATCGTCGAGCAGACCGCCGCCCAGCCCGGCGCGGCCGGCGCCTACACACACATCATGCTGCAAGGCGGCGTCGGCGGCATGGCGGCCGGGCTGATCAGCTATCTGTGGGAACACCAGGGCGCCAATCGCCCGCGCTTCATCGTGGTGGAGCCCGCCCAGGCGGACTGCCTGATGCAGAGCGCGATCCAGGGCCGTGCGGCCAGGGCCACGGGCTCGGTCGACTCGGTGATGGCGGGCCTGGCCTGCGGCGAGACTTCGCCCTTGGCCTGGCGCTTTCTGGAAACCAGCGTGGACCACTTCACCACCATCGAAGACGAAGAAGCGATCGACGCTATGCGCGTGCGGTCCCGAGGCAGCGAAAGGGACATTCCCATCGTCGCCGGCGAATCCGGCGTTGCGGGGCTGGCCGCCTTGCAGCGCCTGCGCGGCGATGCAGCCCTGTCGGCGCAGACGGGGCTCGATGCGCAAGCGCGCGTGCTGATCGTCAACACCGAAGGCGCCACCGCACCGGGCGTGTTCCGGCAATTGGTCGGCACACCGGCCGACGAGATACTGCAGCGGCAGCGGCAATTTTCAAGGAAGAACCATGTACGTTGACACCGAACTGGCCACCCAATTGGTGAGCTGGCGCCACCATCTGCACCAGATACCGGAAACCGGCTTCAACGAACACCAGACTTCGCGCTTCGTTGCCGCGGCGCTGGAACTCATGGGCCTGCAAGTGCATCGCGGCATCGGCGGCACGGGTCTGGTGGCCAGCCTGCGCGTGGGCGACGGCCCCGGCGCGATCGGCCTGCGCGCGGACATGGATGCACTGGGCATGGCCGAGACCGCCGAAGGCCGGGCGCACATCTCGAAGAACGCCGGCTGCATGCACGGCTGCGGGCACGACGGCCACATGGCCATGGTGCTGGGCGCGGCCAAGCTGCTGACGCAAAGCCGCGACTTCGACGGCACGGTGCGTTTCATCTTTCAGCCGGCCGAAGAGCACGGCCGCGGCGCGAGCGCCATGATCCGGGACGGCCTGTTCGAACGCTTTCCGGTGGACGAGATCTACGGCGTGCACAACAACCCCGGCATGCCCGCGGGGCGCATCGCCACGCGCGTGGGCGGCATCATGGGCAGCGAAGACAACTTCGTCATCCGCGTCCAGGGCCGCGGCGGCCACGCGGCGCGCCCGCACATGGCCGCCGACCCGCTGGTCACCGCCGCCGAGATCATCCTGGCTCTGCAAACCGTGGTGGCGCGCTCGGTCGATCCGGCCGACACGGCCGTGGTGTCGTGCACCGAGATCCACACCGACGGCATCCGCAACGCCATTCCCACGCACGTGCAAATCAAGGGCGACACGCGCAGCTATTCGCCGCACGTGCAAGCCCTGCTGGAAAAGCGCATGCGCGAGATTTGCAACGGCATCGCGATGGCCCACGGCTGCGTTTGCGAGGTCGACTACACTCACGAATTCGTGCCCACCATCAACTGGCCGCAATGCGTCGACGCGGCAGTGCGCGCGGCCCAGACCGTGGTGGGAGCCGACAATGTCGACGCCAACGTCGCACCCATGATGACCTCCGAAGACTTCGGCCGATTCCTGCAGGAAGTGCCCGGCGCGTTCGTGCTGCTGGGCAACGGCGCGGCGGACGCGCCCGGCGGCGTCCCTCTGCACAATAGCCGCTACGACTTCAACGATGCCGTGCTGCCCGTCGGCGCGCGCTATTTCGCCGAGCTGGTGCGTCAGCGCCTGCCTCGCACCACTTAACCGTGCTCGACCGGAACTTCACCCATGCATGATGTCGTCCTGCTGTCCGTCGCGGCCTTCCTGGCCGGCGCCCTGAACTCTGTCGCCGGCGGCGGCAGCTTCCTCACGCTACCTGCGCTCGTCTTCACGGGCATGCCGGCCGTAGCAGCCAATGCCACGGGCACGGTGGCCCTGCTGCCCGGCTACGTGTCGGGCACCTGGGGCTTTCGCGAAGACCTGGCGCCCCCGCCAGGCCTGTCCATGCGATCCATCGTACTGATCTCGCTGATCGGCGGCTCGGTCGGCGCAGCCCTGCTGCTGTTCACGTCCGACACCGCTTTCCGCAAGGTGGTGCCATGGCTGCTCCTGGTTGCCACGGCCATGTTCGCCTTCGCGCCGCAGCTGCGTAAGTGGGCCGGCGCGTCCACGCACGGCCCCGTCTCGCTCTGGAAATCCGGCCTGGGCATGTTCCTCGTCGCGGGCTACGGCGGCTATTTCAATGGCGGCCTGGGCATTCTGCTGCTTGCGCTGTTCGGCCTGCTGGGCCAGACCCGGCTCAACGCCATGAACGGCATGAAGAACCTCGTGTCGGCCTTGCTTACGGCCATCGCGGTGATCATCTACGCCGCGGGCGGCCTGGTGCATTGGCCCGAGGCATTGCTCATGATGGTGGCGGCAACCCTCGGGGGCTACGTCGGCGCCCGCGTCGCGCGCCGCATTCCCGCGCCCTGGCTGCGCGGCGGCATCGTGGTTATCGGCTTGGCGACAACGGCAGTCTTCTTCATGAAGCGGTGAAGCCGGAGCAGGTCAACAGGCATACGGCAAGCCCTGCACCAGGCGCCTGGCCAGCTTCGGTTGCTTGAGCTTCTCCAGCCACCAC
>CALGFL010000274.1 GCA_937881145.1 uncultured Bordetella sp. | reverse complement strand
TTTTCGTCGTTATTTCGGCTCTTTTCTGGTCAAAACCGCCATGGACAAACCTTACGAACCCGAGTGCGTTTTCTCGGAACGCGCCAATCAGCTCACCAGCTCGGCCATACGCGAAATCCTCAAGGTCACCGAACGACCCGAGGTCATTTCCTTCGCAGGCGGCCTGCCGGCCCCCGCGGGCTTCCCGGTGGAGAAGATGCGCGAGACGTTCGACAAGGTATTGGCCGACAGCGGCAAGGTCGCCTTGCAGTACGGCCCCACCGAAGGCTACAAGCCCCTGCGCGAGTGGGTGGCGCAGGACCTGAACAAGACCGGCGCGAACTTGACGGTCGACAACATCCTGATCGTGTCCGGCTCGCAGCAGGCGCTCGATCTGCTGGGCAAGATCCTGATCGACAAGGGCAGCAAGGTGCTGGTCGAAGACCCGACCTATCTGGGCGCCCTGCAGTCGTTCAGCCAGTACCAGCCCGCCTACGCCACGGTGGCCACCGACGAAGGCGGCCTGATCCCCGAGGCCATCACGCCCGAGCTGGCCGCCGGCGCGCGCTTTCTGTACGCGCTGCCCAATTTCCAGAATCCCACCGGCCGCACGCTCGACCGCGCGCGCCGCGAGGCGCTGGTGCAAAAGGCCGCCAGCCTCAAATTCCCCATCATCGAAGACGACCCCTACGGCGAGCTGCGCTATGCCGGCGAGCCCCAACCGAGCCTCTTGACGCTGGGCGCCGAGGTCGGCGCCAATGTCATCCGCCTGGGCACGTTCTCCAAGGTGCTGGCTCCCGGCCTGCGCCTGGGCTTCATCGCCGCGCACGCCAAGATCATCCACAAGCTGGTGCAGGCCAAGCAGGCCACCGATCTGCACACGCCCACGCTGACGCAGATGGCGGTGTACGAGGCGGTCAAGGACGGCTTCCTGGCCGAGCACCTGCCCAATGTGCGCGAGATCTATCGCCGGCAGGGCCGCTGCATGCTGGAGGCCATCGAACGCGAGTTTCCGGCCGGCGTCACGTGGACCAAGCCCGAAGGCGGGATGTTCCTGTGGGTGACGGTGCCTGCGCATATCGATACGCAGAAGCTACTGGCCGAGGCGGTGGAGCAGAACGTGGCCTTCGTGCCGGGCGGACCGTTCTTTGCCGGCAAGCCGCAGCACAACACCCTGCGCCTGAGCTTCGCGACGGTGCCGGAGGAGAAGATCCGCGCGGGCATCGCGATCCTTGGAAAGTTGCTCAAGCAGAAGGTTTGAGTGGCGGCGGCGTACTTCGTTGTGACGTGATGACTTCCACGAGTTCTTCCGCCCCCGATCTGAACGATATCGTTTTCAACGACTGGGTCGAGCACTGGCTGCCGCGGTCGTGGCGGCCTTATGCGCGCCTGTGCCGGCTCGATCGCCCGATCGGCACGTGGCTGACGCTGCTGCCTTGCATCGCGGCGCTGGTGCAGGCGGCAGGCGGCTTTCCTTCGCTCAAGCGGCTGGTCGTGTTCTCGCTGGGCGCGCTGTTGATGCGCGGCATCGGCTGCACCGTCAACGACATGTGGGACCGCGATATCGACAAGCATGTCGAGCGTACGCGCTTTCGGCCCCTGACCAGCGGCCAGCTCGGCATGCGGCAGGCGGTGGCTTTTCTCGTCGGGCAGCTGGCGGTCTGCGCCTGCCTGCTGTTCTTCATCAATGGCTATAGCCGCTGGCTGGCGCTGGCGGTGCTGCCCTTCGTCTTCGTCTACCCCCTCTGCAAGCGCGTGACCTACTGGCCGCAAGTCGTGCTGGGCATCTGCTTCAACTGGGGCATGCTGATGGCGTGGTCGGACACGCGCGGTGTGCTGCCCTTGGCCGGCGTGGCCATGTGGCTGGGCGCGGTGCTGTGGCAGGTGGGTTACGACAGCATCTATGCCTATGTGGACGTGCGCGACGACCGCCGCCTGAACCTGCATTCCACGGCCATGCGTTTTGCCGATCGGGGCAAAGCGTGGATAGGCGGTTTCTACATTGCCACGCTGCTGCTGTGGGTCTGGGCGGGGCATAGCCTGGGCGCAGGGCGGTTCTATTACGCGGGCATGGCCGTGCTGGCCGCGCATTTCGGCTGGCAGCTGGCGGTGTTCGATCTGCGGCGGCCCGACCGCAACTTCATGCTGTTTCGCGCCAACCTTTGGGTGGGTGTGATCCTGATCGCCGCCGCCCTGGGCGGCGCGCTGCTGTAGCCTCTGCGAAACCGGCATGGACAAGGCGACCGTCGACACCTATACCGCGTCGGCGGCGCAATACGCCGACGAATGGCTCGAGCAGCCCGCGCCGGACGATATGTATGAAAGGCTGCGGCGCTTCTTCAAGCTGGGCGGCATGACGGCCGACATCGGCTGCGGGGCGGGTCGCGATACGGCCTGGCTGTATGCCAACGGCTATCCGGCCGTGGGCTACGACGCGTCCGAGGGTTTGCTGGAACGCGCGCGGCTGGCTTTTGCGCAAGGCGTGTTCAAGACGGCCTCGCTGCCCGAACTGCGTGAGATCGAAGACGGCACGTTCGACAACGTGCTGTGCGAAACGGTGATCATGCACCTGCCGATCGCGCAGATTGCATCGGCCTGCTGGCACCTGGTGGCCCTCTTGAAGCCGGGCGGCATGCTCTACCTGAGCTGGCGCGTGACCGAGGGTGCGGACGTGCGGGACAAGACCGGCCGGCTTTATTCCGCTTTCGATGCGTCGCTCGTTCTCGACAATCTGCCAGGCACCCGCATCGTGTTCAGCGAAGACACGGTCAATCAGTCCTCCGGCAAGCGCGTTTATCGCGTCGTGGCGCAGCGGGTTTAGACGCCGCAAATGGCGACAGATCCGCTCGCCTTGTCTTCGTAAAACATGCCCGCGAACGCATGCAACAGCGAAAGATCAGCGATCCTATGGTGTTGGACACGCTACAAAAGGGGATCATCACCGTGATGGCGGTTATGAGGACATAGGCATGTATCACTACACCGACGGCAATATCCCGCCGTGGGCCGGCAAACTGATACGGCTGCTTTATCTGGCCCACGCTGAAGGAGAACTGCCGATCGCATCGGCTGTCGAACGCATCAACACGACGATCGAGCGCGCGCAAAAGCAGCGCATCGTCCTATGTTCGAAAAAATCGGGATGGGCCGCGAAATTGCAGCCCGAACCGGCGTGATCCGTTCCTAAGCCCACCCCTCAAGCCGCCGCGTCGCCCGCACCAGGCGCTGTTCTTCCTGCTCGATCTCGCTCAGGCTTTTGCGCACGTTGTCCACATGTGCGGTCGCGGCGCGGTGCGCCTGCTCGGGCTGGCGATTGACGACGGCATGGAACAGGTCGGCATGCTGCTTGTCGATCTCGCGCTTGTGCGGCTCGCGGTGGTAGAGATTGTTGACGCAGGCGAACACCGAGCCCAGCATCAGGTCGTTGAGCGCCTGCAGCGTGTGCACCAGCACCGGGTTGTGCGAAGCCTCGCAGATCGACAAGTGAAAAGCATGGTCCAGATGCGCGTGTTTGGCCGTGCCTGTTTCCTGCCCGTGCTCGGCGAGCATGGCTTCATAGCGGCGCCGGATCATGATGAAGTCGATCTCGGTGCCGCGCAAGGCGGCCAGGCGGGCCGATTCGCCCTCGAGCAGGGCGCGCACTTCGAGCAGGTCGTAAAGCGTGCGGGGCTGCGACTGGAACAGATGCACCAGCGGCTCGGCGTCGACCTGCGCGATCTGCGACACGTAAGAGCCCCGGCCCTGCTGGGTATGGATGATGCCGCGCGCGCGCAGCAGGCGCAGGCCTTCGCGCAGCGCGGTGCGCGACACGCCGAGCTTGTCGGTGAGGCGGCGTTCGGACGGCAGGAGTTGCCCGCTCTTGAGCACGCCGTCGGCAATGAGGCCTTCGATGCGCTCGGCGACGGCGTCGGCCACCAGGCGGGCGGGCTGCTCGGCTTTCATGTCCATGGTTTCTTCCGAAAATCGGGTGCGATGAATCGGCCCGCTCTTGCTGGTATGACCAATGTCAGGTTAAACCAGGAAAGAGCGAAAGAGCTACACCAATATACTGAAATATAAGGGGAAATCCCAAACCCTGCCGATTCGGCTCCGGAAAAACTGGTATGACCAAGGGGTTTTGATATGGACAGCCCCGCCTCGCCCCGCCATTATTTGCATTGCGCCGCACAAGCGATGGCAACACGTCCGGCGGCGCCCCACGATCCACTTCTGCGAAACGCGCCATGACGACTTCCCGCATCAATCAATACGGCCTGCAGGTAGCCAAGCCTCTCTACGATTTCATCGAACAGGAAGCCCTGCCCGGTACCGAGCTGGACAGCGCCTCGTTCTGGAAGGGCTTCTCGGCCCTGGCGCACGATCTGGCGCCGCGCAACCGCGAACTGCTGGCCCAGCGCGACCGCTTCCAGCAACAGCTCGATGACTGGCATCGCGCCCATCCCGGCCCGATCGCCGATCATTCGGCCTACCGCGCCTTTCTGGAGAGCATCGGTTATCTGGTGCCGGTGCCGGCCCAGGTCAAGATCCGCACGGCCAACGTCGATGCCGAGTTCGCCGTGCAGGCCGGGCCGCAGCTCGTGGTGCCCGCCTCCAACGCGCGCTACGCGCTGAACGCCGCCAACGCGCGCTGGGGCAGCCTGTACGACGCGCTCTACGGCACCGACGCCATCGCCCAGACCGGCGACCTGGCGCCCACCAGCGGCTTCAATCCCAAACGCGGCCAGGCCGTCATCGCCCGCGCGCGCGCCTTTCTCGATCAGGCGGCGCCGCTGGCTCGGGGCTCGCACGCCCAGGCCACCGGCTACACGGTGCGCGACGGCAAACTGGTCGTGACGACCGCGCAAGGCGAAACCGGCCTGCAGTCGCCCGGAAAATTCGCCGGCTATCAGGGCGATGCCGCGCAACCCTCGGCCATCCTGCTCGTCAACAACGGCCTGCATTTCGAGATCCAGATCGACCGCAACCACGCCATCGGCAAGACTGACGCGGCCGGCGTGAAAGACGTGGTCGTCGAAGCCGCCGTCAGCACCATCATGGACTGCGAAGACTCGGTAACCGCCGTCGACGCCGAAGACAAGGTGCATATCTATCGCAATTGGCTGGGCCTGATCAAAGGCGACCTGACGGAAGACCTCGTCAAGAACGGCAAGACCATCACGCGCCGCATGAACCCCGACCGCGTCTACGCCACGCCTGAAGGCGGCAGCCTCACGCTGCATGGGCGTTCGCTGATGCTGATCCGCAACGTGGGCCACCTGATGACCAACCCGGCCGTGCTCGACGAGCAAGGCCGCGAGCTGCCCGAAGGCATTCTGGACGCCGTGGTCACTTCGCTGGCCGCCATGCGCGACCTGGCGCTCAAGCGCAACTCGCGCACGGGGTCCATCTACATCGTCAAACCCAAGATGCACGGCCCGGCCGAAGTGCTGTTCGCCAG
>CALGFL010000273.1 GCA_937881145.1 uncultured Bordetella sp. | reverse complement strand
CGCCGGCCTCGGTGCGGCCCTTGTTGCCCAGGCTGTCCTGATGCGTGATCGCGCCTTCGCGCACATAGGTGATGATTTCCATGTCCGCGTGGCCATGCGGCGCAAAGCCGGTGCCGGGCTGGATGGTGTCGTCGTTCCAGACCCGCAGCGCGCCCCAATGCAGGCGCGCCGGATCGTGATATTCGGCAAAGGAAAAGTGATGCTTGGCATCGAGCCAGCCATGGTTGGCGCCGCCGAGGCTGCTCAATGAGCGGTGTTCGATCATTGCGATCTCCTTATGAGGAATGTTTGGATGCGTCCAGTTTAGGGATGACTCGGCATGAAAGAAATGGCCTGAATGGAATAACATCCTTTCCATTCTTGGCATGATATGAATCGAACATGACGAAACTCCCCGATCTCGAGGCATGGGCCATCTTCGCCAAGATCGCCGAAACCGGGAGCTTTGCCCGCGCCGCCGCCGAACTCGCTCTGTCGCAGGCCACCGTGTCCAAGGCCGTCACGCGTCTGGAAACGCGGATGAAGACCACGCTGCTTCATCGCACCTCGCGCCGCATGACTCTGACCGAAAGCGGGCTGGCCGCGCTGGAACACGCCACGCGCATCCTGGAGGAGGGCGAGACCGTGGAGGCGGTGCTGGCCGAGCAATCGCTCAGCCTGCGCGGCCCGGTCAGGATCGCCGCGCCCATGTCGTTCGGGCTGTCGCACCTGGCGCCCACGCTGCCGCCCTTCATGGAAAAGCATCCCGAGGTGAGCCTGGACATCGAGTTCAGCGACGAGCTGGTCGATCTGGTGGCAAATCGCTTCGATCTGGCGCTGCGCGTTTCGCGCCTGGCCGATTCCAGCCTGCTGACCCGGCGCCTGTGCAGTGTGCGCATCCTGCTGGTCGGCTCGCCCGCTTATTTCGAACGCCACGGGCGGCCGCGCCACCCGCGCCAGCTCGCCGGGCATCGTGCCCTGCAATACGCCTATGCCCTGAACGGCCCCAGCTGGCGCTTCCGGCACAAGCGGCACGGGGAGTTCGCCCAGTCGATGGAAGCGGCACTGCGCGTCAACAATGCCGAGGCGCTGGAGCCGGCCCTGCTGGCCGGGCTGGGGCTGGCGCTGCAGCCGGAGTTCCTGGTTTGGGAGGACATCCAGGCAGGCCGGCTGCAGACCGTCATGGACGACTGGCAAGTCGAGCCCATCGTGCTGCACATACTGACTCCGCCCGGGCGCAGGCGGCCCGCGCGCGTGCAAAGCTTCATCGACTATCTGGCCGAGATCTTCGCCAGCCAGCCTTGGGCCCGGCGCGATATATAGGCCCGCTTGCGGATTTCATTTGACGATCGCTCGCGCCAGAAGCCGGATCCCTTCTTCGATCTGCGCGGTTGTCAGGCTGGCATATCCCAGGATAAATCCCGCAGGCCGGGCTTGCCCGCGCGATGCCGCGGGCGCGAACAAGGGCGATACCGGATAGATGCCCACGCCTTCGCCGCGGGCCGCCGCCGCCAGCGCGGGCTCGTCATGCGCTTTGAAGGAAGGCAGCCACAACACCACGTGCAGCCCCGCCGCCGTGCCGTCCACCCGGGCGTTGCCGGGCAGGTATCGCTCGATGGCTTGCAGCAGCGTGCTTCGGCGGCGTTCGTTTTCGCGGCGCATCCGGCGCACGTGGCGTTCGTATATGCCATTGCCGATCAAGGCGGCCAGCACTTGCTGGTCCAGGGCCGGTGCATGCCGGTCGGCCAGCCGCTTGGCCTGGCGAAAGACCGGCGCCAGCGCGTGCGGCAGTACCAGATAACCGAGCCGCAACTGGGGCGACAGGGCCTTGGAAAACGTGCCGACATAGATTACGCGGCCTTCCGTGTCGATGGACTGCAAGGCATCGATGGGGCGCTGCCCATAGCGGAATTCGCCGTCGTAGTCGTCTTCGACGATCCAGGCGCGCCGGCGACTGGCCCAGCGCAGCAGCGCCTGGCGCCGGCTGATCGGCAACACGCCGCCGAGCGGGAACTGGTGCGAGGGCGTGACGTAAGCCAGGCGGACCCGTTCGTCTTCGGGCAGTCGGTCCGTGTCGATGCCGTGCTCGTCGACCGCTATGGGCAGAAGGCGCGCGCCGGCGGCTTCGAAGCAGTGCCTTGCCATCGGGTAGCCGGGATTCTCGAAAGCGAAGGCGTCACCGCTGTCGAGCAGCAGCCGTGCGCACAAATCGATGGCCTGTTGCGAGCCATGCACCATGAGGATCTGCTCTGCATCGCAGACGATGCCTCGCGTGCGGCGCAGATAGCCTTGGAGCGCGCGCCGCAGCGACAGGTCGCCTTCGGGTGCAATGTAGGAAAGGTTGTGCTGCTGGCGCAGCAACGCGGCCTGATACGCGCGCCGCCAGGCCAGGGTCGGAAAATCCCGCGCCGCCAGCGCGCCGTATAGAAAATCGTAGCGGGCAGGCTCGGCGCCGGGCAGTGCCTGCATTTGCCTGTCCGCTACCCGTCGGCCGTAGGCGGACAGGGATGGCGCGCGGGAAGGCTGCCGTATCGCGGCGGTTTGGCTCGGGGCGGGCGCCCTCAGCGTGCCGGCGACGCGCGCTGCCCGGCCGGGCGCGGTCGCCAGGAAGCCTTCGGCGGCCAACTGCTCATAGACGGCCGTGACCGTGGTGCGCGATACGCCCAGCTCCGCCGCCAGGGCGCGGGTGGACACGACGGGAGAGCCTGGAGGCAGCGGGCCGTCGGCCATCTGGCCGCGCAGCAGATCGTAGATGCGGCGTCCGGCGCTTGGCCGGCGTTGCGTGGGGGTAGGCAACTGGACCATCGGAAATAGCCGAAACTGGTTCTTTTAATAATGCCAGATACGCGCCATAGTGATGGAACTATTTTCCTGACGAGCCGACTGCGCGATGTATATCCCCACCCACTTTGCCGAAACCCGTCCCGAGGAACTGGCCCGCATCATCCGCGCGCACCCGCTGGGCATGCTGGTCACGCACGATGACCAGGGACTGGATGCCAATCACATTCCCTTCGAGTTCGACCCCGATGCGGGAACGCATGGGCGGCTCACGGCGCACGTCGCGCGCGCGAATCCGATCTGGCGGCAATGTGCCGAAGGGGCCGATGTCATGGTCGTTTTCCGCGGCGCCGAAGGCTATATCTCGCCGAGCTGGTATCCCAGCAAGCACGAAACGCACCGTCAGGTGCCGACCTGGAACTACGAAGTGGTGCACGCGCATGGCCGTCTCACCGTGCACGACGACGAGAAGTTCGTGCGCGGCATCGTCGCCCGCTTGACGCGTACGCATGAAGCCGGCGAGCCCAAGCCATGGAAGATGGGAGACTCCGCGCCCGAATACATCGACGAGATGCTCAAGGCCATCGTGGGCATCGAGATTGCCGTTACCGCATTGGCCGGCAAGCGCAAGCTCAGTCAGAACAAGGAAGCGCGCGCCCGTCTGGGCGCCGTGCAGGCGTT
>CALGFL010000272.1 GCA_937881145.1 uncultured Bordetella sp. | reverse complement strand
CCCAAAGCAGATGCGCTACCAGGCTGCGCTACGCCCCGATGTGCTTATAAAGCCGCCGGATTGTACACGCCCGGGATCCGCGCCTATTTTGCCGAGACCGTCTTCTGCGTCTGCTCGCCCAGCCCGTCGATGCCCAGCCGCACCGTCTGGCCCGGCTTCAGGTACACCGGATTGGGTTTGACGCCCATGCCCACGCCCGGCGGCGTGCCGGTGGAGATGACATCGCCCGGCTGCAGGCTCATGCACTGCGACAGGTAGGACACCAGTTTGGCGACGGTAAAGACCATGGTGCGGGTGCTGCCGTTCTGGTAGCGGTGGCCGTCGACTTCGAGCCACAGGCCCAGGTTCTGGGGGTCGGGCACTTCGTCGGCGGTGACCAGCCAGGGGCCGATGGGGCCGAACGTGTCGAAACCCTTGCCCTTGTCCCAGGTGCCGCCGCGCTCGATCTGCCATGCGCGCTCGGACACGTCGTTGATGACGCAATAGCCGGCGACGTGGTCCAGCGCCTGGGCTTCGGTGATGTACTTGGCAGGCTTGCCGATCACCACGCCCAGCTCCACCTCCCAATCGGTTTTTTGCGAGCCGCGCGGAATCTCGATGTCGTCGTTGGGGCCGCTGATGGCGCTGTTCCACTTGTTGAACACGACGGGTTCGGCGGGCACGGGCAGGTTCGACTCGGCCGCATGGTCGGCATAGTTCAGGCCGATGCAGATGAATTTGCCGATGCTGCCCACGCAAGGGCCGATGCGGGGATTGCCCTGCACCAGCGGCAGCGACGCCGCATCGAGCGCGCGCAGGCGTGTCAGGCTTGCGTCGTCGAGCACGGAGCCGTCGATGTCGGCCACCACGCCGGACAGGTCCCGGATACGGCCTTGGGCATCGAGCAGGCCGGGTTTCTCTTGGCCTTTGGGCCCGTAGCGCATCAGTTTCATCTTTGCTTTTCCTTCTAGCGGACTATGAGGTGCGGGCGAACGCGCGGCGCGCCCGGCTCGGGATCAATTAGCCCAGCCGCCGTCGATGACGTGCGTCTGGCCGGTGGTGAACGCGGATTCGTCGCTGGCCAGGTACAAGGCCAGCGCGGCGATCTCCTGCGGTTCGCCCAGCCGGCCCATGGGCTGGCGGGCGACGAACGCGGCGCGGGCGGCCTCGACGCTGGTGCCCTGCGCCGCGGCCTGCTCGACGATGCGCTGCTCTAGCGAAGGCGAGGCGACCGTGCCCGGGCAGATGGCGTTGCAGCGCACCTTCTGCGCGACGAAATCGGCAGCGACCGACTTGGTCAGGCCGATCACGGCCGCCTTGGAGGCACTGTACACGAACCGGTTGGGCACGCCCTTGATGCTCGATGCCGCCGAGGACATGTTGATGATGGAGCCGCCCCCCCTGGCCAGCATGCCCGGCAGGAAGGCGCGGATGGTGCGGTACATGGCCTTGACGTTCAGGTCGAAGGCGAAGTCCCAGTCTTCGTCGCTGGCCTGCAGGATGGAGCCGGCATGCACGAAGCCGGCGCAATTGAACAGCACGTCGATCGGCCCCAGCTCCGCGGCCAGCGCCTTGATCGCGGCATCGTCGCGCACGTCCAGCTTGCTGGCCTGCACCGGCAGGCCGGCAAGCGCGTCGATGCGCACGTCGGTAGCGATGACGCGGGCGCCCTCGCTGGCGAACCGCTCGGCGCAGGCCCGGCCTATGCCTTGCCCGGCCGCGGTGATCACGGCCGTCTTGCCGGCCAATCGTTGCGACATGATGCTTTCTTCCTGCGTTGCGTTGATCGAGGACGGAGCCGCGCTTCAGTGGTGCACGATCGCCGGGACGGCCGTGGCCATGTCTTCCTGCGGCGCCTGGTAGTTGCCGAACCGGCGCGCCCACATGGCGGTAAGAATGGGCACGAGGATCGCGGTGATCAGGCAGGACGTGGCGACCAGGGCCGTGGCGGCGGGCACCAGAGGTTTGAACTTGGGGATCATCTCGCCGATGATCGCCGGGTTGGCGACCGCCGCGCCGGCGGTGGACGAGGCTGCCAGGCCCGCCGCGCCGTTGCCCCCGCCGATCACTTTGTCGGCCAGGATGAGCGGGATGCCGGTGACGACGATCACCGCCAGGCCCAGGAACACGCCGGGCAGGCCGCTCTTGAACACCACGGTCAGATCGATGCCGCAGCCCAGCGCGAAACCGAAGAACGGAATCAGCGCGACCACGCAGCTGCCGAACAGCTCGCGCAGCTGCTTGTCCAGATTGCCGAGCACGAAGCCGATGACGAAAGGCAGCACCGCGCCGACGAACAGGCGGCCGTCGAAGCTGGCCACGCCCGTGGCGCCGAGGATGAGCATGCTGATGAGCGGCCCGGACTCGATCGAGGTCAGCACGAAGGCGCCCGCTTCTTCTTTGGTGCCGTATTGCTGCATCACGGCGGCGTAGAGGCCGCCGTTGGTCATGTCCATGGCCGCGGTGATGGCCAGGATGGACAGGCCGGCGAACAGGCCCGTCTTGATGCCTTCGTCGGGGATGAAATGGGTGCAGACCAGCGTGACCAGCCAGGCGATCAGCGCCTTGGTGACCACGATGGTGCCCGACTTGCGCAGCACCGTGCCCGTGGCCCGCAGGTCGATGGTCGCACCCATGCAGAAGAACCAGACCGACAAAATGGGAACGGTGCCCGTGATAAGCCCGTTGGTGAACGATCCGAAATACGCGCCTGCCTTGGGCGCGAACGTGTGCACAACGGCCCCAAGCAGCAGCGGGACCAGCATCAGCCCTCCGGGAACGCGGTCCACGGCCTTTTTGATGTTCATGAATCTGTCTCCTCGAAGGACCGCGAAGGTCCCGTTGTATGTGGGTCGCACGTCTTTGCCGCGTGCTTGTGCCGGGCAATTTATCATAAATACGGAACATCGTTCCGATAATTTATCGAATCGAAACATGCCCTACTTCTATTATTTTTTAGCCAAAAATTCCTTTTTAATGGAAACTTGATTCTAGCTTTTTCCATATTTCGGACTATCGTTCCGAAAAAACACCGCATGCTCTAATCGCCGCAGCGCAGAGACCCGGCGCCGGCGCGCACCGGCATACACCCGCAAAGGGCACACCATGAATGCAAACATGTTCGATCTGGGCGGCAAGGTCGCGGTAGTCACCGGCTGCAACACCGGCCTGGGCGCGGCCATCGCCCAGGCGCTGGCGCGAGCCGGCTGCGACATCGCCGGCGTCAACCGCAGTGCGCCCGAGCAGACCGCCGCGGACGTGCGCGCCGCCGGCCGGCGCTACCTCGACCTGCGCGCCGACCTCGCGAGCACCGCGCCCATTGCCGGCATCGTGCGCGACACCGTGCAGGCCTATGGCCGCATCGACATCCTGGTCAACAACGCCGGCATCATCCGCCGCAACGATGCCCTGGACTTCACCGAGCAGGACTGGGACGCGGTGCTGGATGTCAACCTCAAGAGCGTGTTTTTCCTCTCGCAAGCCGTGGCGCGCCAGTTCATCGCCCAAGGCGGCCCGGGCAAGATCATCAATATCGCCTCGATGCTGTCGTTCCAGGGCGGCATCCGCGTGCCGTCCTACACCGCCGCGAAAAGCGGCGTGCTCGGCCTGACGCGCCTGCTGGCCAATGAATGGGCGGCGCGCGGCATCAATGTCAACGCCATCGCGCCGGGCTATATCGAGACGAACAATACCGCTGCGCTGCGCTGCGACGTCCGCCGCAGCCGGGAAATCCTCGAACGCATTCCGGCGGGCCGCTGGGGCATGCCGGAAGACCTGGCCGGGCCGGCCGTGTTCCTCGCCTCGGCCGCGTCCGACTATCTGCACGGGCACACGCTGGCGGTGGACGGCGGCTGGCTGGCGCGGTGAGCCTGCCCATACAATGCGCCTCATGCATACGCCTTCGAAAAATCCTGACCCGGCCGTCATGAGCACCGAATCCGTCGCTTCGGTCGGCAAGACTTTCGCCATTCTGGATGCGATAGGCCAGTGCGGTCCGGTGGGCATCAGCGCCCTGGCGCAGCGGCTGGACATGTCCAAGACCACCGTGCACCGGTTGCTTCAGACCTTGCGCGGACTGGGCTACGTGGAGCAGGAAAGCGACACCGAACGCTACCGCCTGACCATCAGGCTGTTCCAGTTGGGCGCGCAGGCGCTGGAACACGTCGATCTGGTGCGCGAGGCGGACAAGGAAATGCGGCAGATCGCGCAGCAGACCCGCGAAACCGTGCACCTGGGCGCCTTCGACGAAGACAGCATCATCTATATCCATAAGATCGATGCCGACTACGGCCTGCGCATGCAGTCGCGCATAGGCCGGCGCAATCCGCTCTACAGCACGGCGATCGGCAAGGTGCTGCTGGCCTGGCGCAGCCCCGAAGAAGCGCGCGAAATCCTCTCGCGCGTCGAATTCAGGAAGCTGACCGCGAGAACGCTGACCTCGGCCGAGGCGGTGCTGAGCATCCTGCCCAGCGTGCGCCGGCAGAGCTACGGGGAAGACGACGAAGAGCAGGAAGAAGGCCTGCGCTGCCTGGCCGTGCCTATTTTCGACCGCCTGGGCTTTGTGGCCGCGGGGCTGTCGATCTCGTTCCCGTCGATACGCTGCAGCGCGGACACCAGGACGCACTATATCGAGATGCTCAAGCACGCCGGCGCCGCCGCGTCGGCCCGGCTGGGCTATCGAGCCGAGCAGGCCCCGACGCGCATACAATAGGCCCTCTTCTACAAGAACGGCATAGCCGCCTGCCAGGCGGCATTTTCCACCGAAGCGAAAGACTCATGGGATTCGAACAACTCGCCGCCCTGCGCGATCAGCTTGCGGCCGAGCGCGCCGCGCGCGATGGCCACGGCAAGAATACGCAAGACAAGCCGGCCAAGACCGGCAAGAACGACGCAGACAGGCCGCGCGCCGCCAAGCCGGCTCAAGCCCGCAAGGACGAGCGCCCCGAAGGCAAGCCGCGGCGCACGCAGGACGAGGCACGCAAAAAGCCGCAAGGCCAGAAGCGCCCCGCCCCGCAAGGCAAGCCGCAGCAGCCGGAAACGCCGCGTGATCCTTTGCTGGTGGCCATCGGCCGGCTGCAGCACGCCTTTCCCAAGGCCTTCCCCAAGAAACCCGCTCCGCGCGTGGCGCTCAAGCTGGGCATCGTGGAAGATCTCTACGCCCACGCCGCCAAGCTGCGCCTGAGCGAAGAAGAGATCAAGGCCGCCATCGCCGCATGGTGCAGCGTGGGCCGCTATTGGGCCGCGCTGAGCAAGGAGGCGGTGCGGGTCGATCTGAACGGCGAACCCAGCGGCACGGTAACGGCGGCCGAAGCAGGCCATGCCAGCTTCCTGGCGCGCCAGCAGCGCAAGAAGGCGCAGGCCGCGGCCAAGGCGCAGGCACCGGCTGCGCAAGATGCTGCTGCGCCCCCTGCCGCACCCGCTGCTGACTCCTCAGCAGAGGCTCCTGCCGCTGATGAGGCAACCATCTCCGTATCCGCCGACGAAGCCGACGACACTGTCGGTTCTTCGGGTTCTTAAGTCGCCGAGGCTGCCCTGCGCAGGCGTCCCAAGAACTCGAAGAACAACCCGCGCAGCAAAAAACAAATCAGCCGAAACGACCCGTGATGTAGTCTTCGGTTTCTTTGCGCTTGGGCTTGACGAAGATCTGGTCGGTCGCGCCGAACTCCATCAGTTCGCCCATGTACATATAGGCCGTGTAGTCCGAGCAACGCGCGGCCTGCTGCATGTTGTGGGTCACGATGACCACGGTGTACTCGCCTTTGAGCTCGGCGATGAGCTCTTCGATCTTGGCGGTGGAGATCGGGTCCAGCGCCGAGCAGGGTTCGTCCAGCAGCAGCACTTCGGGCTTGATCGCCACGCCGCGCGCAATGCACAGGCGCTGCTGCTGGCCGCCAGACAGACTGCTGCCGCTCTGGTGCAGCTTGTCCTTCACTTCGTTCCACAGCGCGGCTTTGGTAAGCGCCCATTCGACGCGCTCTTGCATCTCACCCTTGCTGAGCTTCTCGAACAAGCGCACGCCGAAGGCGATGTTGTCGTAGATGCTCATGGGAAACGGCGTGGGCTTCTGGAACACCATGCCGACCTTGGCGCGGATCAGCGCGATGTCGGTGTTGGTGGTGAGCAGGTTCTCGCCGTCCAGCATGATCTCGCCCTCGGCGCGCTGGCCGGGGTAGAGCTCGAACATGCGATTGAAGGTGCGCAGCAGCGTCGACTTGCCGCAGCCCGACGGACCGATGAAGGCCGTGACCTTGTTCTCGCGGATCGACATGTTCACATTGCGGATCGCATGGAAGTTGCCGTAGAAGAAGTTGAGATTCTTGACTTCCAGCTTGGAGGGAGCTTGGCTTGAACTGGGATGTTCCATTTCGGTTCCGGAAAAGGTGGGCAACGGGCGATGGCGGCCGGATGCCTTAAACGTTGGGCCTGCTGAACAGGGCGCGGGCCACGATATTGACCACCAGCACCAGCAGCGTGATCAACAGGGCGCCGGCCCAGGCCAGGCGCTGCCAATCGTCGTAGGGACTCATGGCGTATTGATAGATGGTCATGGGCAGGTTGGCCATGGGCGCATTCATGTTCCAGGTCATGAACTGGCTGTTGAGCGCGGTGAAAACCAGCGGCGCGGTTTCGCCGACAATGCGGGCGATGGCCAGCAGCACGCCGGTCACGATGCCCGAGCGGGCCGCTCGGTAGCACACCATGGTGATCATCTTCCACTCGGGGCAGCCCAGGGCCGCGCAGGCCTCGCGCAGGCTGTTGGGCACCAGCTTGAGCATGTCGTCGGTGGTGCGCACCACCACCGGCACCACCAGCACCGATAGCACAATCGCCCCGGCCCAGCCGGAGAAGTGCTTGGCCTGGGCCACGTAGACGGTATAGATGAACAGGCCCACGACGATGGACGGCGCAGACAGCAGCACGTCGTTGATGAAGCGCGTGGCCGGGGCGAGCCAGCCGCGCCGGCCGTATTCGGCCAGGTAGGTGCCCGCCATGATGCCCACGGGCGTGCCGATGAGCGTGCCCACGCCCGCCATCAGGCCGCTGCCGACGATGGCGTTGATCAGGCCGCCCGGCGAGCCCGGCGGCGGGGTGATCTGCGTGAACAGCGTATAGGAAAGCTGGCCGCCGCCCTTGTACAGCAGCGTGGCGATGATCCAGAACAGCCAGAACAGGCCGAACAGCACCGCCAGGAACGACAAGGTCAGCATGACCTTGTTGACCCGGCTGCGGCGCCGGTAGATGGGATTATTCATGCCGAGAGTGGACATGCTCAGCTCCGCGCGCCCTCGCCCTTGGCCAGGCGCAGCAACAGCAGCTTGGACAGGGCCAGGACGATGGTGGTGATGAGGAACAGGATAAGGCCGAGCTCGATCAGCGCCGACCGGTGCGTGGCGTTGCTGGCTTCGGCGAACTGGTTGGCCAGCGCCGAGGCGATCGAGTTGCCGGGCTGGAACAGGGAGCCGAGCCGGAAGGCGTTGCCGATGACGAAGGTGACCGCCATGGTCTCGCCCAGCGCGCGGCCCAGGCCCAGCATGATGCCGCCGATCACGCCGATGCGCGTGTAGGGCAGCACCACCTTGTACATGACTTCCCAGGTCGTGCCGCCCAGGCCGTAGGCGGATTCTTTCAGCAGGGAGGGCACGAGTTCGAACACGTCGCGCATGACGGCGGTGATGAAGGGGATGATCATCACCGCGAGAATGCCGCCGGCCGTGAACACGCCGATGCCGAAGGCCGGTCCCTTGAACATGAAGCCGATGCCGGGGATGGGGCTCAGCGCGTGGATGAGATAGGGCTCGAGGTAGTGCTGAAACAGCGGGGCGAAGATGAACAGGCCCCACATGCCGTAGATGATGGAGGGAATGGCGGCCAGCATCTCGATCGCGATGCCCAGCGGGCGGCGCAGCCAGGTCGGCGACAGTTCGGTGAGGAACATGGCGATGCCGAACGAGACGGGCACGGCGATGGCGAGCGCCACGAGGGAGGTGGCCAGGGTGCCGAAGATGGGCACCAGGGCGCCGAACTGGCTGTTCACCGGATCCCAGTCGTTGGTCCAGAGAAAAGACAGGCCGTATTTGTGCAGGGTGGTCGTGCTGCCGAGGGCCAGCGAGATCAGGATCGCCAGCAGCAGACAGAAGACGGCGAAGGCAAAGAAGCGCGTCGCGTTTCGAAACAGCATGTCCGCGAACGCATGCTTGGGCTTTTTCATGGGGGGAGTTTTCCCGACGGTAACATCCGCGGGGAGATTTACCCGCGTTCCGCCCGGCATATTATCAAGTACCGCACTCATCAGCTTCCCTTTGCGCTAGACGGCACAAGGGCGGACCTATGGCCCGCCCTCGCGCCGTTTACTCAAGACATCCCACGATCCGCAATTACTTGGCGGCGTAGACGGGCTTGCCCGAGGTGTCCTTGATCTGCTCCCACGACTTGTGGATCTTGGCGACGACATTGTCGGGCAGCGGCACGTAGATCAGCGACTCGGCGTCTTTCTTGCCCTTGGTGTAGCCGTAATCGAAGAACTTCAGGACTTCGGCGCCGTTGGCGGGCTTGTCCTGCACCTTCTGCACCAGCACATAGGTGGCCACGGTCAGGGGCCAGGAATTGTCGCCCGGCTCGTCAACCAGCACCACGCCCATGCCGGGCTGCGCATCCCAGTTGGCGTTCGCGGCGGCGGCCGTGAAGGTCTCCAGGGTCGGCTGCACGTACTTGCCGGCCTTGTTCGCGACCAGGCCGTAGGTCAGGTGGTTGGTGGTGGAGTAGGCGATTTCGACGTAGCCGATCGCGCCCTGGAACTGCTTGACCAGGTTGGACACGCCTTCGTTGCCCTTGCCGCCCTGGCCCACGGGCCACTTCACGTCGGTACCGAAACCGATCTTGCTCTTCCAGTCGGCCGACACGTCGGTCAGGTAGGTCGTGTAGTTGAACGAGGTGCCCGAAGCGTCGGAACGGTAGATCGGCAGGATGTCCTGGTTGGGCAGCTTGACGCCGGGGTTCAGCGCGGCGATGGCCTTGTCGTCCCACGAGGTGATTTTGCCCATGTAGATGTCGGCCAGCACGGCGCCGGTGAACTTCAGTTCACCCGGTTTGATGCCAGGCAGGTTGACCACGGGCACGATGCCGCCGACCACGCCGGGGAACTGCACCAGGTTGTTCTTGTCGAGTTCGGCACCGCTCAGGGCCATGTCGGAAGCGCCGAAGTCCACGGTCTTGGATTCGATCTGCTTGATGCCGGCGCCCGAACCGATCGACTGATAGTTCACGGCCGAGCCGCTGGCGGCCTTGAAGCCGACGGCCCACTTGGCGTAAACGGGGTAGGCGAAGGAAGAGCCCGCGCCGGTGATGTCGGTAGCCTGGGCCGAGAAAACGGCGGCGCTCAGGGCAACACCGAGGGTGACTTGCTTGAAAACACGCGTGAACATCGTGGATTCCTTATAAGTTGGAAGGATGCGGACAGTTCGATTCCACTGAAAGCCCAGCCATCTTAGAAGTCCTGAGTGACAAGAATATGACAGTCACAAAAGAAGAAACCCGGGAAAAACGCCCGGGAATTTCTCTTTAACTCATTGAAATTCAACGAATATTTAAGATTTTCCTTGCCCCAGCTTTTCCATCAGATAGTCATGTAGGCCAAAGGGCTGGCGCTGATTGACGGCTCGCACGTACGTGCCGTCCGGCTGCAGCCGCCAGGCTCGCTGGTTGTCGCGCAAGGCATAGGTGAAGGCCTCGGCGATGACCCGCCGCTTGAGCGTCTTGTCGTACACGGGGAAAGCCACCTCGACCCGACGGAAGAAATTGCGGTCCATCCAGTCGGCCGAGGACAGGTAGACCGTTTCCTCGCCGTCGGCGTGGAAGTAAAAGACCCGGGAGTGCTCCAGGAAGCGCCCCACGATAGAGCGGACCTTGATGTTCTCGGACAGGCCCCTGACCCCCGCGCGCAGGGCGCATACGCCGCGCACGATGAGATCGACTGTCACGCCTGCCTGGCTGGCCAGGTAGAGTTCTTCGATGATCTGCTCTTCGAGCAGGGAGTTCATCTTGGCCATGATGTGGGCCTTGCGGCCTGCCCGCGCGGCCTGGGCTTCGGCGCGGATCAGGTCGATCATGCCGGCATGCAGGGTGAAGGGCGATTGCAACAGGGACTTGAGCTCGCGCCGCGCGCCCAGGCCGGTGAGCTGCGCGAACACCTTGTCCATGTCCTCGCACAGGCGCGGATCGGCCGTGAGCAGGCCGAAATCGGTGTACAGGCGCGCCGTGCGGGGGTGGTAATTGCCGGTGCCCAGGTGCGCGTAGCGGCGTAGCCGCCCGCCCTCGCGGCGCACCACCAGCAGCATCTTGGCGTGGGTCTTGTGCGCGACCACGCCGTAGACCACGTGCGCCCCCACCTCTTCCAGGCGCGAAGCCCAGTTCATGTTGGTCTGCTCGTCAAAGCGCGCCATCAGCTCCACCACCACCGTCACTTCCTTGCCGGCGCGGGCCGCGGCCAGCAGGATCTGCATCAGTTCGGAATCCTCGCCGGTGCGATAGATGGTCTGCTTGATGGCCATGACGTCGGGGTCGACCGCCGCCGCCGTGAGAAAGTCGATGACCGGCTGGAAGGACTGGTAGGGATGATGCAGCAGGCGTTCGCGTTCGGCGATGGCGGCGAACAGCTCCGCCGGCTTGCCCTGCGTCTTGTCGAAGGGCGCCGGCACCGGCGCGTAATAAGGCGGAAACAGCAGGTCGGGCCGTGTGTTGGTATTGCACAGCTGCATCAGGCGCGACAGGTTCACAGGGCCCGGCATGTGATAGGTGTCGGCCTGCGTCAACGAGAACTCGCGCTGCAGATACTGTTCCAGCTCGGCCGGCATGACCCAGTCCAGCTCCAGCCGCACGGCCGAGCCGAAATTGCGCTGCGACAATTCGCCTTGCAGCGCCAACCTCAGATTGGTGACCTCTTCCTCGTCGACGAACAGGTCGCTGTTGCGCGTCACGCGCCACTGATAGCAGCCGTGGATCGTCAATCCGGGGAAAAGATCGCCCACGAAAGCGCGCAGGAACGAAGTCAGCAGAATGTAGCCTTCGGGATGACCCGACAGCTCGGGCGGCATGCGGATGAGCCGCGGCAGCGCACGCGGCGCCTGCACCACGGCGATCGAGGCTGCCCGCCCGAATGCATCGGCTCCCGACAGGGAAACGATGAAATTGAGGCTTTTGTTGTAGACGCGCGGAAACGGATGCGCCGGATCGAGCCCGATGGGCGTGAGCAGCGGCATGACTTCGCGCGTGAACACATCGTGCGCCCATTGCTGCTGCGCCTCGTTCCACTCGGAAGCATGGTGCAGGACGATGCCCTCGGCCTGCAGGCCGGGCAGAATCTGCTCGTTGAGCACCCGGTATTGATGCTCGACCAGGGCATGGGCCTTGGCCTGCACCCGATCGAAGGCCTCGTCGGGCGTCATGCCGTCGGGGCCGATCACGCTCGGCGTCAGGCGCTGCTGCTCCTTGAGGCTCGAGATGCGGATCTCGAAGAACTCATCCAGATTGGCGCTGACGATGCAGACGTAGCGCAGGCGTTCCAGGAGCGGCACCTCGGGGTGCTCGGCCATGGAAAGGACCCGCTCGTTGAACTTGAGCAACGACAGTTCGCGGTTGAACAACCGGGGTTCGACCCCCGTCCGCGCCGTGGTTGCAGATTCCTGAGTCGTTTTTTCGAGTTCGCGCTGTTTCATGATTTATGAGGATAACCAAGCAAACACCAAGCCGCCAGTCGAAGCCGGCTCTCTATAATCGCGGCTCCGATACTCATCATCGCCGATACGCCACATGGATCATCTTCTGGCTGCCGTGGACCTGGGGTCCAACAGCTTTCGCCTCTCTATCGGGCGCGTCGTCCATCAAAACGGCGTCGCGCAGATCTATCAGATCGATCGGCTCAAGGAAACCGTGCGGCTGGCCGCGGGCCTGCGGCAAGACAAGCAGCTCGACAGTCCCGCCATCGAACGCGCCATCGCCGTGCTCGAGCGCTTCGGCGAGCGGCTGCGCAGCTTCCAGCCCGACCGGGTGCGGGCCGTGGCCACCAATACCTTCCGCGTGGCGCGCAACACCTCCGATTTCCTGCCCGACGCCGAGGCGGCCCTGGGCTTTCCCATCGACGTGATCGCCGGCCGCGAAGAGGCCCGCCTCATCTATCTGGGCGTGATGCACAGCCTGCCGCCGTCGGACGATCGCCGGCTGGTGATCGACATCGGCGGCGGCTCCACCGAAGTCATCATCGGCCGCGGCTTCGAGCCTCATCTGCTGACCTCGCTCTACATGGGCTGCGTGAGCTACAGCCGCCAGTTCTTCGACGACGGGCTGGTCGATGCCCACCGCATGAAGCAGGCCGAGATGGCCGCGCGCCGCGAGATCGAAGTGATCTCCAAGCAGTATCGCAAGATGGGCTGGAAGGCCGCTTACGGCTCTTCCGGCACGGCCAAGGCGCTTTACGCCATTCTCGGCGAATGCGCCTTTTCCTCCGGCGGCATCACCCGCGCCGGCATGAACAAGCTCAAAGAGCGCATCATCCGGACCGGCCGCGTGATTGCCGAAGAGCTGCCCGGCATCAAGCCGGACCGGTCCGACGTGCTGCCGGGCGGCCTGGCCATCATGATCGCGCTCTTTGACGAACTGAACATCGACGTCATGCAGACGGGCGACGGCGCCCTGCGCCTGGGCGTGCTCTACGATCTCCTGGGCCGCCACGACCAGCACGACAAGCGCGACGAGTCGGTGCGCCAGTTCATGAAGCGCTATCACGTGGACGTGCGCCAGGCGCGCCGCGTGCGCGAAACGGCGCTGGCCTTCTTCGACGCCGTCCTGCCGGGCGACAAGGAAGAGCACTTCGACCTGCGCCGCGCGCTGGGCTGGGCGGCCGATCTGCACGAGGTCGGCCTGACCATCACCCACAACGGCTATCACCGCCACACGGCCTATGTGCTGGAGAACGCCGACATGCCCGGCTTCTCGCGCGCCGACCAGCAGTTGATCGCCCTGCTGACGCTTGCCCACCAGGGCAAGCTGGGCAAGGTCGAGGGGCTGGTGCGCGACCGCGCGCAATGGCTGGCCATCCTGAGCCTGCGCCTGGCCGTGCTGCTCTTTCGCCGGCGCCAGGACATGGCGCAATTGCCGCTCTCGGTGTCGGTCAAGGGCGCGTCCATCGTGGTGAAGGTGCAGACCAGGTGGCTGGCGGGCCACCCGTTGAGCGATTTCACGCTGCGTGCCGAAGACTCTGAATGGCGCAAGGTCGGCTTCGCGTTCGACCTGCTCGAAAACTGAGCGCGGCGGCAGGCCCGCCGCGTCGGAAACAGGCCGCGCAGCGCCTAGGCGCGCTCCAGGCCGAAGTGCCGGCGGTAGCGGCTGTCCATGCGGTCGGTCGACAGCAGCACGGGGAAATCCGCCGCGTTGAAGTCGGGGTCCCAGGCCGGTTCGCCGCATACCCTCGCTCCCAACTTGAGATAGCCCTTGATGAGCGGCGGCACGCGCGCCGGCAGCGTGCTGTTCAAGTGCTCGACCGGATAACGATGCCGTGGCTCGACCCGCGGCACGTCCGGATCCTGCAAGTGCCTGGACACCGTGCGCCAGACCTCGGCCGCCGTCACGCCGCCATCGCGCAGGCTCACGCTGGCACAGCCCAGCATGTGGCGGTAGCCGCCGCGGCGCAGGAACTCGGCCAGGCCCGACCACAGCAACATGATGGCCGCGCCGCCGCGGTAGTCGGCATGCGTACACGAGCGCCCCACTTCGACCAACTGGTCGCGCAGGCCGCCCAGCGCGGAAAGATCGAATTCCGACTCGGAATAATAGCCGCCCGCCTCGCGCGCTTTTTCGGGCGTGAGAATGCGGTAGGTGCCCACCACGCGCTTGGTGTCCAGTTCGCGCACCATCAGGTGCTCGCACCACGGATCGAAGCGGTCCTGGTCCAGGCCGTCTTCCGCGCCGGGAAAGACCGCGCCCATGTCCTCGGTGAACACGCTGTAGCGCAGGCGCTGGATCTGTTCGACTTCTTCCTGGGTAAGCGCCAGGCCTACCGCCAGACCGCGTGTATTGGTGTCGGCCCAGGCTTGATTGCCTTCGGCGGGGGTATCGATACGAGCAAACTCGAGCATGGGGCAGAACTCCTGTCATGGACGCAAGTTTGCAAGTGCGTCATGTCAGTCATCTGACTGATTCATTGCATGACAGTGAATTCTACGCCCAATGATTCGGGTTTTCCCTTATTTTTAGGCTGACAGGGCGTCCGCCAGCCTGCGCGCACTGGACTGGGCCACGGTTTCGTCCTGGGCCTCGACCATGAGGCGCAGTTTGGGCTCGGTGCCCGAGGCGCGGATCAGAACTCGCCCCTTGCCGGCCAGTTCGGCCTCGACCGCTTCGCGGGCCGCGGCCAGTCCGGCGTGCGACTGCCAATCCTGGCCGGGCTTGAGCGGCACGTTGATCATGACCTGCGGGAACATGCGCAGATCGCCCACCCACTGGTCCAGCGGCATGCCGCCGCGGCGCAAGGCCGTCAGCACCTGCAGCGCGGCGATGGTGCCGTCGCCTGTGGTGTGCTGGTCCAGGCACAGCAGATGGCCGGAGTTTTCGCCGCCGTAGAGCCAGCCGCGCTCGTTCAGCATTTCGAGCACATAGCGGTCGCCCACTTTGGCGCGCGCGAAAGGAATGCCCAGCTCTTTGAGGCGCAGTTCCAGGCCGTAGTTGGTCATGAGGGTGCCGGCCACGCCGGCCACCGGGCCCGCCGCCATGCGCGAGCGCACGATGGCGTAGAGCAGCTCGTCGCCGTCGTATACGCGGCCCGCGGCGTCGACCATCAGCAAACGGTCTGCGTCGCCGTCGAGCGCAATGCCCAGATCGGCCTGCTGCTTGAGGACCTCGGCCGCCACGGCCTGGGGATGCATGGCGCCCACGTCATTGTTGATGTTAAAGCCGTCGGGCGCGGTGCCGATGACGCGGACATCCGCGCCCAGTTCGCGAAAGACATGGGGCGCGGTGTTGTAGGCCGCGCCATGGGCCGCGTCGATGACCAGGCGCATGCCGCCCAGGTCGAGATTGTTGGGAAAGGTGCTCTTGCAGAATTCGATGTAGCGGCCCTGGGCGTCGTCCAGCCGGCGCGCGCGGCCCAGTTCGCCGGAGCTCACGCAGCCCAGCGGATTGTCGAGCTCGGCCTCGATGCGCAGCTCCATCTCGTCGGGCAGCTTCATACCCTGGGCCGAAAAGAACTTGATGCCGTTGTCCTGATAAGGATTGTGCGAGGCGCTGATGACGATGCCCGCCGTCAGGCGCAGGGCGCGGGTCAGGTAGGCCACGGCCGGCGTGGGAATGGGGCCGGCCAGCAGGATGTCCACCCCGGCCGCGGCGAGCCCGGCCTCGAGCGCGGATTCGAGCATGTAACCGGAAATGCGCGTGTCCTTGCCGATGAGCACCCGCGGTCGCCCGGGGCGACCGGCGTGCGCGCTGGCCAGCGCGCGGCCGGCGGCATAGCCCAGGCGCAGCGCGAAGCCGGCGTTGATGACCGGGCCGCCGACTTCGCCGCGCACGCCGTCGGTGCCGAAATATTTGCGTTGTTGACTCATGCGGATAATCCTTTTTCTACCGCGCGCCAAACTTTGAGCGCGTCGACCGTTGCCGCCACGTCGTGCACCCGCACGATGGCCGCGCCGCGCGCCACGCAGGCCAGCGCTCCGGCCAGGCTGCCCGCCAGGCGTTCCTGCACCGGCCGGCCCGTGGCCGCGCCTATCATGGACTTGCGCGACAGCCCGGCAAGCAAAGGATACCCATGGGCATCCAGCTCGTGCAGCCTGCGCAATAGCTCGTAATTCTGTATTTGTGTCTTGCCGAAACCGAAGCCCGGGTCGAGCACGATGCGGCGCGCATTCACGCCCGCCTCGCGCAGGCGCCGGGCCCGCTCGCCCAGAAAGCCGCCCACTTCGTCCAGCAGATCATCGTAATGCGGCGCGTCCTGCATGGTGCGCGGTTCGCCCTGCATGTGCATCACGCACAGGCCGCAGTTCGATCCGGCCACCGCCTCGATGGTTTGCGGCTGGGCGAAGCCGCGGATGTCGTTGATCATGTCCGCGCCGGCGTCGAGCACGGCTCGCATGACCTCGGCCTTGCAGGTGTCGACAGACAAGGGCGCGCCGCAATCGCGCAGCGCGTCGATCACCGGCAGCAGGCGGCGCAGCTCTTCATCGGCCTCGACGGCCCGCGAGCCGGGACGCGTGGATTCGCCGCCCAGGTCGAGGATGTCGGCCCCCTCGGCCAGCAAGCGGCGCGCGTGGGCGATCGCCGCGTTCGGTGCATCATGCTCCCCGCCGTCGGAAAAAGAATCCGGTGTGACGTTGACGATACCCATGACAAGCGGGCGCTCGAGCATCAGCTCGAAGCGCCCGCAAAGAAAGGACGGGTTTGTGGCCAATCAGGCGACGGCGGTGGTACCGCCCGCGGTCACGCCCGGCGACGCCGAGGCGTCGGAGGAATCGGCGGGGCCTTGCGGCGTCTTGGGCGGACGCGGCGGGCGGCCGTTGACGATGTCGTCGATCTGGTCGGCGTCGATGGTTTCCCATTCGAGCAGCGCGGCCGTCATGGCCTCGACCTTGTCGCGGTTTTCTTCGAGGATCTTGTGCGCCACGCCGTACTGCTCGTCGATGATGCTGCGGATCTCGGCGTCGACCTTCTGCATCGTCGCTTCGGACATGTGCGTGGTCTTGGTGACGCTGCGGCCCAGGAAGACCTCGCCTTCGTTCTCGGCGTAGACCATGGGGCCGAGCGAATCGGTCATGCCGTAGCGCGTGACGATGTCGCGGGCGATGGAGGTGGCGCGTTCGAAGTCGTTCGAGGCGCCCGTGGTCATCTGGTCCATGAAGAGTTCTTCGGCGATGCGGCCGCCGAACAGCACCGCGATGGTGGACAGCAGGCGCGTCTTGTCCATGCTGTAGCGGTCGGTCTCGGGCAGCTGCATGGTCACGCCCAGCGCGCGGCCGCGCGGGATGATGGTGACTTTGTGCACCGGATCGGTCTTGGGCAGCATGCGCGCCACGATGGCGTGGCCGGACTCGTGGTAGGCCGTGTTCTTGCGCTCTTCCTCGGGCATGACGATGGAGCGGCGCTCGGCGCCCATGATGATCTTGTCCTTGGCCTTTTCGAAGTCGGACATGTCGACCGTGCGGCCGTTGCGGCGCGCCGCGAAGAGCGCCGCCTCGTTGACCAGGTTGGCCAGATCCGCGCCCGAGAAGCCGGGCGTGCCGCGCGCCAGGATGGAGGCGTCGACGTTGGTGGCCAGCGGCACCTTGCGCATGTGCACCTTGAGGATCTGCTCGCGGCCGCGGATGTCGGGCAGCGGCACCACGACCTGGCGGTCGAAGCGGCCCGGGCGCAGCAGCGCCGGGTCGAGCACGTCGGGACGGTTGGTGGCGGCGATGACGATCACGCCCTGGCCGGACTCGAAACCGTCCATTTCCACC
>CALGFL010000271.1 GCA_937881145.1 uncultured Bordetella sp. | reverse complement strand
CAGCGTCGTGCTGCCGCAGGCCGCGCGCGCAGTCTATCCGGCCATCGTCAACAACCTGATCCAGCTGCTGCTGGGCACCTCGCTGCTGTCGGGCATCGCGCTGCCCGAGCTCACCGGCACGGCAACCGTGATCAACTCGCGCACGCTGCTTTATCTGCAGACCTTCACTTTCACGCTGGTCTCGTACCTGGTCTTGAGCAACGCGCTGTCGTGGATTGCCGAGCAGATCGGCAAGCGCTCGTTCCATCCCCCGCTCGTGCTCAAGCAGCGCACGCGCAACCCGCTCGCGCGCCGCTCGTCGCGCGCCTGAACCGTTACGGAGGCTTCGCATGTCTACCGAACTGTTGATGGCCAGCCTGTCGACCCTGCTCCAAGGGCTGCTCGTAACGTTGCTGCTGTCGGCGTGCGCCATCGCCGGCGGCACATTGATCGGGCTGCTCGCCGCGGTGCTGCGCTCTTTCGGGCCGTGGGGCACCTCGACCATCGCCAAACTCTATACCGAACTGTTCCGCGGCACGCCGATCCTGATCACGCTGATGTTCATCTACTTCGGCGTGTCTTATTTCGGCTATTCCATCAATGAATTCGCGGCCGGCGTCATCGGCATGAGCGTCTACCAGGGCGCCTATATTTCCGAGATCTTCCGCTCGGGCATCGAGGCGGTGCCCAAGGGGCAGTGGGAGGTGTCGCAGATCCTGGGGCTGACCAGGACGCAGGCCTTCTTTTCCGTCGTGCTGCCGCAGACGCGCAAGATCGTGCTGCCGCCTCTCATCGGCCAGTACCTGTCCTTGATCAAGGACACGTCCATTGTCAGCATGATCGGCCTGTCCGAGCTGATGCGCGGCGGCCAGGGCATCGTCGACCGCATCGGCAAGCCCATCGAGATCTACGCGCTCGTCGCCGCGTTGTATTTCATCGTTTGCTTCCCGCTGTCGCAGTGGGTGCGCCATCACGACCGCAGGAGTCTTTCATGACCGCCGATAGTCCCATCAAGCCCGTCATCACCTTGTCCGGCGTCGGCAAGGCGTTCGGCGCGACCAAGGTGCTGCAGGAGATCAATCTGGACGTCAAGCAAGGCGAAGTGCTCGTGCTGATCGGTGCGTCGGGCTCCGGCAAAAGCACCGTGCTGCGCATCATGGCCGGCCTGGAAACCGCCGATTCCGGCGAAGTCTGGGTCGACGACGTGCCGCTGCACGACGCGCGCCGCGCGAAAGAGATCCGCGGCCGCGTCGGCATGGTGTTTCAGCAGTTCAATCTGTTTCCGCACAAGACTGCGCTGGGCAACGTGACGCTCGCGCTGATCAAGGCGCGCAAGATGACGCCCGACGAAGCGAAGCGGCGCGCGATGGCGGCGCTCGAACGGGTCGGTCTGGCCGAGCGCGCCGGGCATTATCCCAGCCAGCTGTCGGGCGGCCAGCAGCAACGCGTCGCGATCGCGCGATCGCTCGCGGTCGAACCGCGTATCATGTTCTTCGACGAGGCGACCTCGGCGCTCGACCCCGAGCTGGTCGGCGAGGTGACCGAAGTCATGCGGGGCCTGGCGCGCGACGGCATGACCATGGTCGTCGTCACGCACGAAATGGGCTTTGCGCGCAAGACCGCCGATCGCGTCGTGTTCATGGACAAAGGGGTGATCGCCGAGCAGGGCGAGCCCGAGGCTTTCTTTACCCACCCGCGACAGGAGCGAACGCGCCAGTTCCTGCACCGCGTGCTGGATCATTGACGCAGACGAGACGACGGATGGCAGCCATACCTGGAGCAGCTGGAGCAGCAAGGGCGAGAGGCGTAGACCGCGTCGTCGACATTCTGGATCAACTGCATGCCGCGCGCCGGCCGATGACGATGCGCGAGCTGATCGACGCAACCGGCGCGCCGCGATCGAGCATCTATGAGCTCGTGACGATTCTGACCGACGCCGGCTGGCTCGAGACGGCTGCCGACGGTTCGGTGTTCTTCGGCCGCGTCATGCACTACTACGGCGCCGACTACGCCCTGCACAACGACCTGATCCGCCGCGCGCATCAGACCATCCTGGAGCTGGTGCGCAAATACGACGAGACCACGCAGCTCTGCATACTGGAAGGCAATAAATACACGGTCGTGCTGTCCGAAACCAGCGGCACCCGGCCGTTCAATGTCAGCTCCGAGATCGGCGTCAAGGTGCCGATTCCGTGGACCGCGACCGGCCGCCTGCTGCTGGGTCACCTGGGCGCTGACGAGATACGCGCGCTTATCCCTTCCGAGGATTTCGTGCTCGAGAACGGCCAGCGCATCGAATTCGACGATTTCCTGCGAGACGTCAAGAACTCGGCCGGGCAGGGCTATTGCTGCACCGAAGGCCTGTCGCACGCGTTCCGCTATTGCATGGCGGCGCCGATCCTGGGCCGCACCGGACAGAGCATCGCCGCGCTCTGTTTCATGACGAGCCGCGACGTCGATCCGCACAAGCGCTCGGCGATGCTCGAGGACCTGATCGCGTCTTCGAAAGCGCTATCGGAGCCGTCCAGCCGCTTTTGAGCCGGAATCCGGGCGCCAGGGAGCGCATCGGTCCGCGTCATGGACGACAGCCCGGATGCGTCATCGGCGCGCCGCGGGCATGGCGGACTTGAAGGTCATAAGGCTTGCTTAATGTCCACTTAAGAAACACTGTATAGATTTCGCGAGTCGGTTCCTCTACCGATAGAGAAAGGGCAACCCAGCGACTCAAAGGAGCAAATTATGTCCGTTTCAGCCTTGACCTCCGCGGCGAACCACGCTTTCGTCCATGCGCAGCCACCCGCGTCGGCATCCTCGCGAACTTCCGTTTCCAGCCGGGATTCCGATGGCGACAACGACGGCAGCAAAGTTGGAAGCGTAGAAAAGAGCAGCACGCCGTCGGGTAGCGTTGGCACAAGGATCAACACTCAGGCATGAAAGATGGCTTGAGCGGCATCCGTACGTTGCGCGCAGAGCGGTAGAACAAAGCCCTGGGAAATCCATTCCCGGGGGTTTTTTGTTTCCAGGCACTCGAACGAACGGCTACCGTATCAAGCCCACTTCCTGGATCACCGTCGACGCGATCTCCTCGATCGACTTGGTCGTCGTCGACATCCAGGCGATCCCTTCGCGCCGCATCATCCGCTCGGCCGCGCTCACCTCGTAGTGGCATTGCTCGATCGTCGCGTATTTGCTGTTGGGCCGGCGTTCATTGCGCACCTGCGACAGGCGGTCCGGGTCGATCGACAGGCCGAACAGCTTGTTGCGGTAGGGCGCCAGGGTCTTGGGTAGCGCGCTGCGCTCGAAATCGTCCGGCGTCAGCGGAAAATTGGCCGCCTTGATCGCATACTGCATGGCCAGGTAGAGGCTGGTCGGCGTCTTGCCGCAGCGCGATACCCCCACCAGGATCACGTCCGCATCGCCCAACTGGTTGATGAACTGCCCGTCGTCGTGCGACAGGCTGAAATTGATGGCCTCGATGCGGTGCTGGTATTTCTGCGAATTCGCCGGCATCCATGCCCGCCCGATGACATGGCTGGACTTGAGCCCCAGCGACTGTTCGATCTGCCCCACGAAGGTACCGATCAAATCCAGGAACAACCCGTTGGCCTGGCGCACCACCGCCTGGATCGCCGGGTTCACCAGGGTGCTGAAGACGATGGGCTTCAGACCCGTCTCCAGGACGACCTGGTCGATGCGCCGCAGCACGTCCTCGGCCTTTTCCAGGTTGTCGACGAAGGGCATGCGCACCGTGTGGAACTCGGCCTCGTCGAACTGCGCCAGCACCGAGTGGCTGAAGGTTTCCGCGGTGATGCCGGTACTGTCGGAAACGATGAAAACAGGGCGCGGGGTGAGCATGTCGGTCATATGTAAAAAAATTCGACGGGATTTCCAGGGCCTAGGGTTTAACCAGGGGTGAGCGGGTACAATCGGCGCTTCACAGGCAGGCATTCGACAGTCACGACCGAAGCGGCAATCGTAGCAATACGGGCGGCAACAGCGGTATTGCAAG
>CALGFL010000270.1 GCA_937881145.1 uncultured Bordetella sp. | reverse complement strand
CCGCGCACATCGCGCTGCTGTGCTACGCCGACGGCGAGCGCCGCTACATCATCGCCCCGCGCGGTCTGGAAGTGGGCACCACGCTGATCTCGGGCATCGAAGCCCCGATCCGCGCCGGCAACACGCTGCCTATCCGCAACATCCCGGTCGGTACCACGATTCACTGCATCGAGATGCTGCCCGGCAAGGGTGCGCAAATGGCCCGCTCGGCCGGCGCTTCCGCCGTGCTGCTGGCCCGTGAAGGCATCTACGCTCAGGTCCGCCTGCGCTCCGGCGAAGTGCGCCGCGTGCACGTCGAGTGCCGCGCCACCATCGGCGAAGTGAGCAACGAAGAACACAGCCTGCGCCAGATCGGCAAGGCCGGCGCGATGCGTTGGCGCGGTGTCCGCCCGACGGTTCGTGGCGTGGCCATGAACCCGGTCGATCACCCGCACGGTGGTGGTGAAGGCCGCACTGGCGAAGGCGGCGTGCCCGTCAGCCCGTGGGGTACCCCGGCCAAGGGTTACAAGACCCGCCGTAACAAGCGGACGGACAGCATGATCGTCCAACGTCGCAAGCGCAAGTAAGAGGCGAACACTATGTCACGTTCGATCAAGAAGGGCCCGTTTGTCGACGCTCACCTCATCAAGAAGGTGGACGCGGCCGTTGCGGGCAAAGACAAGAAGCCGATCAAGACCTGGTCGCGCCGTTCCACGATCCTGCCCGAGTTCATCGGTCTGACCATTGCCGTGCACAACGGCAAGCAACACGTTCCCGTGTACGTCAACGAGAACATGGTCGGTCACAAGCTTGGCGAGTTCGCCCTGACCCGTACGTTCAAGGGTCACGCCGCGGACAAGAAGGCCAAGAGGTAAGGGATAAGCCATGGAAACTACTGCCATTATCCGTGGGGTGCATATCTCGGCTCAGAAGACACGACTGGTCGCGGACCTGATCCGCGGCAAGTCGGTCGCTCAAGCCCTGAACATCCTCACCTTCTCGCCGAAGAAGGCCGCCGGCATCCTGAAAAAGGCTGTCGAGTCCGCCATCGCCAATGCCGAGCACAACGACGGCGCCGATATCGACGAACTGAAGGTCACCACCATTTTCGTGGACAAGGCCCAGTCGATGAAGCGTTTCTCGGCTCGCGCTAAAGGCCGCGGTAACCGTATCGAGAAGCAGACCTGCCACATCACGGTCAAGGTCGGAGCTTAAGGAGTCACGATGGGTCAAAAAATACATCCCACTGGGTTCCGTCTCGCGGTCACCCGTAATTGGACCTCGCGTTGGTACGCCGACGACAAGGCTTTCGGCGGCATGCTGGCTGAAGATATCCGCGTTCGCGAATATCTGAAGAAGAAGCTCAAGAGCGCCTCGGTCGGCCGCGTCATCATCGAGCGTCCCGCCAAGAATGCCCGCATTACCGATTACTCGGCTCGTCAGGGCGAGGTGATCGGCAAGCGCGGCGAGGACATCGAAAACCTCAAGAGCGATCTGCAGCGTCTGATGGGCGTGCCCGTGCACGTCAACATCGAAGAAATCCGCAAGCCGGAAACCGACGCCCAGCTGATTGCCGATTCGATCACCCAGCAGCTCGAAAAGCGCATCATGTTCCGCCGCGCCATGAAGCGCGCCATGCAGAACGCCATGCGTCTGGGTGCCCAGGGCATCAAGATCATGAGCTCGGGCCGCCTGAACGGTATCGAAATCGCGCGTACCGAGTGGTACCGCGAAGGTCGCGTGCCGCTGCATACGCTGAAGGCGAACATCGACTACGGCACCTCCGAAGCCCACACCACGTATGGCGTGGTCGGCGTCAAGGTCTGGGTCTACAAGGGCGATCTGCTGGCCAATGGCGAGCTGCCCCCCGAAACCGCCGCTCCGCGTGAAGAAGAACGCCGTCCGCGTCGCGCCCCCCGTGGCGACCGTCCGGAAGGCGCCCGCGCGGGCCGTCCCGGCGGCCGTGGCCGCGGTCCCCGCAAGGCGGACGCCGCTCCGGCTCCTGAAGGAGAATAAACATGCTGCAACCCTCTCGCAGGAAATATCGTAAAGAGCAGAAAGGCCGCAACACCGGCCTGGCTACTCGCGGCGCCGACGTTTCGTTCGGCGACTTCGGTCTGAAGGCCACCGGCCGCGGCCGTCTGACCGCTCGCCAGATCGAAGCCGCCCGTCGTGCCATCAACCGTCACATCAAGCGTGGCGGCCGTATCTGGATCCGCATCTTCCCCGACAAGCCGATCTCGCAGAAGCCTGCTGAAGTTCGTATGGGTAACGGTAAGGGCAATCCGGAATACTGGGTCGCCGAGATCCAGCCCGGCAAGGTGCTGTACGAAATGGAAGGTGTCAGCGAAGAGCTGGCGCGCGAGGCGTTCCGCCTGGCCGCCGCCAAGCTGCCGATTTCGACCACGTTCGTCTCGCGTCATATCGGTGCTTAAGGAGTAACGAATATGAAAGCCAACGAACTCCATTCGAAAGACGCCGCCGAGCTCGGTAAAGAGCTCGAAAGCCTGCTGAAGGCGCAGTTTGGTCTGCGCATGCAGAAGGCCACGCAGCAGCTCGCCAACACCAGTCAGCTTCGTAAAGTGCGCCGCGACATCGCGCGCGTGCGCACCGTGCTGACCGAGAAGGCAGGAAAATGATCATGACCGAACAAACCACCCAAGTGGCCAAGCGCCAGCGCACGCTGGTCGGCAAGGTCGTCAGCAACAAGATGGACAAGACTGTCGTGGTGCTCGTCGAGCGCCGCGTCAAGCACCCCATCTACGGCAAGATCGTCATGCGTTCGGCCAAGTACAAGGCGCACGACGAAACCAACCAGTACAACGAAGGCGATACGGTCGAAATCGCCGAAGGCCGTCCCATCTCGCGCTCCAAGGCGTGGTCGGTGGTGCGCCTGGTTGAAGCTGCCCGCATCATCTAAGCAGCCTGCGATCCCGCAATAAAAAGCCAGAGGGTTTCCTCTGGCTTTTTTTATTGTCCGCGAGATTTCCCAAGGCAAAGCCTCTGCCCCGATTCTCGGGTCGGTGGTATGGTCATCGTTGCAGGCAGGGGTGCGCCGTGACGGCGCGCGGGTCAACGACGACGTCCAATGGGTGGAACAATGCAAGAACGCGCGGTGAAAACGGTGGCGGACGCAATTGCGCTGGTCGAGGCGAGGGCATTGACGCATATCAAGGTGGGCCTGTCCGATATCGACGGTGTGATGCGGGGCAAATACCTGCGCAAGGATAAATTCCTGTCCGTCCTCAAATCGGGCTTGGCCTTCTGCAACGTCGTGCTGGGATGGGACCTGGACGATCACCTGTACGACAACGTCAAGTACACCGGCTGGCATACCGCGTATCCCGATGCCCAGGTCCGCATCGTGCCCGAGAGCTGTCGCCGGCTGCCGCTCGAAACCGGTCCCGGCGGCGAGCCCATGTTGTTCTTCCTGGCCGAATTCGAAGGTGCCGCGGCCGAGGTCTGTCCGCGCCGCCTGCTGCACCGCGTGCTGGAGCGCGCGGACAACCTGGGCTTCGATGCCTACGGCGCGCTCGAATATGAATTCTTCATGTTTGCCGAGACGCCGCAATCGGTGCGCGAGAAGGGCTATCGCAATCTGCAGAACTGGACGCCGGGCAACTTCGGCTATTCCGTCCTGCGCAGCACGGTGGCGTCCGATTTCTATCGCCAGCTGAACGAGATGTGCGAAGCCATGGACATGCCCATCGAAGGCCTGCATACCGAAACGGGACCGGGCGTGCTGGAAGCCGCGCTGGCGGTCGACCTGGTGGCCAAGGCGGCCGATAAGGGCTTTCTGTTCAAGACCTTCGCCAAGGCGCTGGCGCAGCGCAACGGCATGATGGCCACCTTCATGGCCAAGTGGTCGCACGAACATCCGGGCCAGAGCGGCCACATTCACCTGTCCCTGCGCGACAAGACGACGAACAAGTCGGCCTTTCACGACGAAAGCCAGCCTTACTGCATGAGCAGGACCCAGGCCAGCTTCATGGCCGGCGTGCAGCGCTATCTGCCCGAATTCATGGCGATGTACGCGCAGACGGTCAACAGCTATTCGCGCCTGGTCCCGGGATATTGGGCGCCGCTGGATGCCACCTGGGGCATGGAGAACCGCACCACGGCTCTGCGGCTCATTCCCGGCAGCGACAAGTCGCAGCGCGTGGAAGTGCGCATCGGCTCGGCGGACGCCAATCCCTATGTGGCACTGGCCGCGGCGCTGGGCTCGGGCCTGCATGGCATCGAAATGGAACTCGAGCCCGAACCCATGGTCCAGGGCAATGCCTACACCCAGCAATTCCCCGCGCATCTGAAGCTGCCCAACACGCTGTGGGACGCCGCGCAGCGCCTGCGTGCCTCCACCGCGGCGCGGACTTTGTTCGGCGACGCGTTCGTCGAGCATTTCGCCGCCACGCGCGAGTGGGAAGAGCGCGAGTTCCGCCGCCACGTCACCGACTGGGAACTGGCGCGTTATTTCGAAATTATTTGAAGCCCGGATTCGTTGCGGCATGACATCCATCCGTGGTGTCATCCGCGTTGACATTATCGACCTTATATCTGACGCTCATGAAACAGGAACTCATCACCATCAGCCCCATCGACGGCCGCGAGATCGTGCGCCGTCCCTATGTCACCGAAGCCGAACTGCCGGCCCTGCTGGCCCGCGCCAAGGCCGCGCAGCGCGCATGGAACTCGCGTCCGTTATCGGAGCGCAAGGCGCTCATCGGGGCGGGGGTCGACCGCTTCGTGGCGATGAAAGACGAAGTGGCCGAAGCGATCACCCGGCAGATGGGCCGGCCGCTACGCTACACGCCCGGCGAGGTCGACGGCTTTGCCGCGCGCGCACGGCACATGATGGAAATCGCCGAAGAAGCCCTGGCCCCGGTGCAGGTTGCGCCGCAAGCGGGATTCACGCGCTACATCAAGCGCGAGCCGATCGGCGTCGTGCTGACCATCGCACCGTGGAACTACCCCTTGCTCACGGCGGTCAACAGCATCGTGCCCGCGCTGCTGGCCGGCAACACGGTGATCCTCAAGCATTCGGAACAGACGCCCCTGTGCGCCGAACTCTGCTCCGGTCCGGGTTCCGTTTCAATCG
>CALGFL010000269.1 GCA_937881145.1 uncultured Bordetella sp. | reverse complement strand
ACCCGGGCCTTATCGAGCATGGCGGCCGCGATCTCGACCTTTTCGCGCAGTTCCGGGTAAGGCAGCATGCGGGCCAGCAGCGCGGGCGGCTCCACGGCGGTGAGCACGCGCGTGCCGGCTGCCTGGATCGCCATCTGCTCGGGCGAGAACAGCAGGAAGATGCAATCGATCAGCATGTCGCAGCGCTTGAGCGCCTGGACTGCCTCGGGCAGGGCCGCCAGGCCGGTGACGCCGACATTCCAGCCGTCCTTGGGCAAGGGGGCCGGCAGGCGCATGTGATACATGTTCGCGCCCAGGCGCTGGCCCGCGGCCATGAAGGCGTCGGCATAGTCGAGCCGGTCGCCGCCCTGGGTAAGGACGATCAGTTTCTCGCCCTCGCGCACGCCCGACATCTTGAGCTGATGCAGGCAGATTTCGGTGAAGCTCGCGTGATCCATCGAAGTGTCCTCCCGGCGTCGTTCAGACGGAGAAATCCATGACGGCGTCCAGGAAGCCCTCGAGCTTGTCCCAGGGAATCATGTGGCCCGCGCCTTCGACGCGGCGGGTTTCGAGATGGGGCATGAGGGTCTTGAGCTCGGCCACGTCTTCGGGCAGCACGACCGTGGCGCCCCCCGCGCTGACCAGCCGCGTGGGCAGTTTGATGTGCGGCATGTCGGCATGGACGTCGTCGGTGGCGAAGCCGTCGAACGTGATGCGGATCGCGCCCCACTGGCAGGTGTGCAGCCATTGGGCGCGCAAGGCCAGTTGCTCGTCGGTCCAGGTCGGACAGAACTTGCGCATTTCTTCGATGCCGCAGCCATGCTGCGCCAGGCGGATCGAATCGCCGTACCAGGGCCAGTTGGCCGGGTAGGGGCGCCGGCCGGGACCGGACATGGGCGGGTCGACCAGGATCAGGCCCGAGAACGGGCCGGGGTTGCACCGTGCCGCGCGGATGGCCACGCGCGCGCCCATCGAATGGCCGAGCACGATGGGTTTGTGCATGCCCTGCGCCAGCGCGATCGCGTCGTCCGCCATCGCGTCCAGCGTGTAGTCCAGGTCGCCGGCTTCGCTCAACCCGCGGCCGCGCACGTCCAGGACGTGGACGTCGAATTTCTCGGCCAGCCGCTCGGCCACGAAGCCCCAGGTGATCGCGGGCGAAGTGATGCCCGGGATCAGCAGCATTTGCGGCCCGGGGCCCGGATAGCGCAGCAGGTGCTGGCGTATGCCGTTGGCGTGGACGTGCCGGCCTTGGGGAGTCACGGTAGTCATCGTCGGTTCCTTATCTTTCAGTCTTGACGCGGATAGGCGCCCGAAAGCAGCGCGCCCGCGCCCGGCGCCACGGGCTCCAGGCCCAGGTGGTCCAGCATGCGGCGCACGGTGCAGACCGCGGTGGACACCGTCGGGATTCCGGTCGCGTCCTGGATGCGCTGCACCGCCGCCAGCGACTGCATCTGCACGCACGCCGAGGCCACGATCACGTCGGCGCCTTGGGTGTTCAGGCGCTTGACGTCCTCGACCAGCTGCAGCGGATCGCGCCGGCCCACCTCCAGGTTGTCGGGAATCTCGAAGCAGATCGAGTCGATCACCTCGATGCCCTCGTGCTCGATGTATTGCACCACCAGGTCCGTCAGTGGGCGCATATACGGCGCCATGATCGACACCCGCCTGGCGCCCATGATCTTCAGCCCTTCGATCAGCGCGCCGGCCGAGGTCATGACCGGCGCCAGGCAATGGTTGGCCCGCGCCACCTCGGTCAGCTCCTTCTCGGTCTGGCGGTGGTAGCCCACGCCCATGGCCATGATCGCCACCAGGCAGGCGGTGCTCATCACGTCCACGCGCGCGTCGGCCAATTCCGCCGCGCAGCGCAGCCCTTCCTTGTTCATCGCCGCCAGCTCTTCCTTGGTGACCTTGTGCATGCGCATGCGGCTCGAGTGAAAGGTGAAGCGCTCGTCCGGACGCACGCCCTCGCGCGCGCGCAGCATGGCCGGTATCTCGGTCTCCATCGTGGTGTTGGAGCTGGGCACGATCTGGCCGATGCGAAAGTTCTTGATCATGATTGAAACCTTGCCTTGAAAATTAATCAGTATGCTGACGTATTTTTATCTGACTCAAACTTCAGCACAAGATGGCTGGTATTGGTGGATGCCCTTGGAGCATGCGGAGTTAGAGTGTGTACGTTCATTATTGCCAGATGTGTGTTCAGTTATGTGCTCAGTATTTGCCCGTTTTGATCATAAAAATACAAGGGTTTTCCCTTCAAATTGGCGGATTGCCAGGATTTTTGATTCAGGGAAAACGAGAGTGGAAGTTTTAAATTGAAGCGTATACGCTCTAAAACAGCAGAAACAAAAATACTTTTGCATGATGCTTGAGGCCGGCCGTTTCCGCTGCCTCGGTCCTTTTCCAGGAGAAAAAAGTGTCGAAACAGCCTCGCATTGCCGTCGTCGGCGCCGGTCTGGGCGGCGCGGCGGCGGCCGCGTTGTTGCTCAAGGCCGGCTACAACGCCCACGTCTACGAACAGGCGCCGTCGTTCTCGCGCCTGGGCGCGGGCATCCACGTCGGCCCCAACGTCATGAAGGTGCTGCGCCGGGTCGGCATCGCGGACGAGCTCAACGCACAGGGTTCACACCCCGATTTCTGGCACAGCCGTCATTGGCAGACGGGCGATCTGCTGGCGCAGATTCCCCTGGGCGATTTCGCGGTCAAGGAATACGGCGAAAGCTACCTGACCGTGCATCGCGGCGATTTCCACAAGTTGATGATCGAGGCGCTGCCCGATGGCGCGCTGACCTACGGCAAGCTTCTGGTCGCCATCGAAGACAAGGGCGACGCCGTGCACATGCGTTTCGCCGACGGCACCACGGCGCAGGCCGATCTGGTCATCGGCGCCGACGGCGTGAACTCGCGCATCCGCGAAGAATTGCTCGGGCCCGAACCCCCGAAGTACGCGGGCTATCTGGCCCATCGCGCCGTGTTCCCCACGCCCGCGGCCAAATCCGGCATGCTGCCCTTCGACCCCTGCGTGAAGTGGTGGAGCGACGACCGCCACATGATGGTCTATTTCGTGACGGGCCGGCAGAACGAGATCTATTATGTGACCGGCGTGCCGGTCGTCGAGTGGGATCTCAAAAATAGCTGGCTGCCCAGCAGCAAGGAAGAAATGCGCGAAACGTTCTCGGGCTGGCATCCCACTGTCCAGGCGCTGATCGACGGCACGGTGGAAGTCACCAAATGGTCGCTGCTCGAACGCGATCCGCTGCCGTTGTGGAGCCGCGGCCGCATGGTGCTGCTGGGCGATGCCTGCCATCCCATGAAGCCGCACATGGCGCAGGGTGCGGGCATGGCGATCGAAGACGCGGCCATGCTGGTGCGCTGCCTCGACGAAGTCGGCGCGCACAACCACGAGCAGGCCTATGCCTTGTATGCCGCCAACCGCGTCGAGCGCACCAGCAAGGTCCAGCGCGTTTCGCACGACAATACCTGGCTGCGCACCAACGAAGATCCCGCGTGGTGCTTCGGCTACGACGTGTTCAACGTGCCTCTGGTCGATCCCGGGAAGGCGGCCTGAAGCGCCGCGATTTCGCAGACACCCATGAGCGACGGCGTCCATTCTCCTGAACCTGCGCAACCCTTGCACTTGTCGGTCAACGGCCGGGAGCGCGAGGTTCGGACCGCGCCGGACACGCCGCTGCTCCATGTGCTGCGCAACGATCTCGAGCTAAACGGCCCCAAGTACGGCTGCGGCCTGGGCGAGTGCGGCGCCTGCACCGTGCTGGTCGACGGCGTCGCCGCGCGCTCCTGCGTCATTCCCGTGCGCGGTGTCGTCGGGCGCGAGGTCGTCACATTGGAAGGCCTGGGCGGCCCCGATTGCCCGGGCCCGACGCAACGCGCTTTCATCGAGTGCCAGGCCGCGCAATGCGGCTACTGCCTGAACGGCATGATCATGGCCGTCGAGGCGCTGCTGCGCCGCAATCCCAACCCTTCCGAACAGGACATGCGCCAGGAACTGCGCCACAACCTGTGCCGCTGCGGTACGCATGTCGAGATCCTGCAAGCCGCGCACCGCGCGGCAGAGCTGCGAGCGCAGGCCAGGGCCGCGCATGGCGGAACGGACGGGGCTGCGTAATGGCCCTGCGGGATTCCCGGCCCTCCTTCGCGATACGGCAGTCGGGCAATGCGCCGGCCATGCCCGGTGGCGTGCTGCACGGCTTGCCGCTGCGCCCGCCGTCGCTGGCCTGGGACGGCCAGCGTTACACCGGCTCGCGCTTGCTGGCGTTCGACGCGCCGGCTGCGCAGGCGCTGCCGGGCGTGGTCGCCGTGATGCGGCGCGAACATTACATCGGCGTGGTCGCCGTGACGGCGGTGCTGGCGCGGCAGGCCGTCGACAGCCTGTATCCGGTCTGGCGGCAAGTCTCGGACCCGACCGACAAGAGCGGTGTGCCAGATTCGGCGGCGCATCGATCCACCGCATCTGATCCGCAAGCTTATGTTTGGCATTTGCCTGCGCGCGCATCGGATGCGGGTCTCGCCGCCACGGCCTGGTGCCTGCAAGATCGCGCCACCGTATGGGCGCCGTGCTCCGAGCCGCGCCAGCAGGCCGTGCTGCGGGCGGAGTTGAGCCGCTTGCTGGGCCTGGATATCGACCGCGTCCAAGTCATCGATATCCATGCGGGATCGCCAGGCGGCGCGCACGCATTGGATTTGCTCGATGCCGCCGCCGATGCGGCGTTGCTGTCGCAATTCGTGCAGCGGCCGGTGCGCGTGTCTTTGCAAGGCCCTTGCGCGCCGGGCGAGTTGGCGCTGCAGCCGGAAAAAACCCTGGATCGCGCCGCCGCGCATCCATCGACTCAGCCAGCCTCGCCGATCGCCGCGCCCGCGGTGCTGCAAACCGCCGTGCCCTGGGCCGTGCGGCCCAGCCTGGCCCGGCTGCTCGGCACGCCCGCGCAGGCCGGGCCTTCGGATCGGCCCGCCGCGCAAGGCGCCATGCCCATCGTGGCGGGGCCTGGCGCGATGACTGCGCCGCTGCCACAGGCCGGCGCCGCCGATTTCGACGCGGCACGGGTCTTTGCCGAGGAAAGCGCGAGCGACGAAAAGGCCGCGCTGCTGGGCGTGGATCCGCTGGCGCATCGCCTGAATCAACTGCCTCCCGGACCGGGTCGGACGCTGGCCGAGCAGATGGCCGAACGCGCGGGCTGGCAGGCCGTGCCGGCTGGCAAAGGGCAGGCCCTGGCTCCGCGGCGTGGCGCGGATGAACGCCTGCATGGGCGCGGCTATGCGTCGGCGCACATTCGCGAGACCCAAACCGACGGCACGGCCACCGATAGCTGGAGCGCGTGGATCGCCGAAGTCGCGGTGGAACCGGCCACGGGCCGCATCGACGTCACTCGCGTGGTCGTCGGGCACGATAGCCGGGACCTGCGGCCCGCGCAGGGCGCGACCATACGAGCGCAGGATCCGCAATTGCTGGACGCGGCGCGGCGCCTGCTCGCCGCGCCCGCCCGCTTCGACGACTGGGGTATCGACGGCGGCGGCGCGCCGTCGGAAGAGGAAACGGGAACGGCCCTGTCGCCGATGGCGGGAGCGCTCGCGCAGTCTGATGCCAACCCGCCGGCGGCAACGGCGTCGCCCATCGATCACGGCCGGCTCGCGGCCGATGGCGTGCTGACGCTGCCGGCCGCCGCCGCCATCGCCAACGCCGTCTTCGACGCCACCGGCGTGCGCTTGCGCCAAGTGCCGTTCGACAGCGAGCAATTGCGGCTGGCGTTGACGTCGACCCAGGCTCCCGTCGCGCCTGCGCGCAGAAGATGGCGCCGCCTCTATCGCGGCGGCGCGTGGCTGGCCGCGTGCGCCGGCGCCGTCGCGGGCCTGCTGGCCATGGCCTGGCCCGCCAGGCCCGCCATCGCGCCGACCGACGGTCCCGACATTTCGCTTTATTCGGCCGCCGCCATCGCCCGCGGCCGCCTGGTCGCCGCCGCGGGCGACTGCGCGGCCTGCCACACCGCGCAGCATGGCGCGGCCAACGCGGGCGGCCTTGCGCTGCAGACGCCGTTCGGTACGGTCTACAGCACCAACATCACGCCCGACAACGATACCGGCATCGGCCGCTGGTCGTACGGCGCTTTCGAGCGCGCCATGCGCGAGGGCGTGCACCGCGACGGCCGCCAGCTTTATCCGGCCTTCCCCTATACCGCCTTCGCCAAGATGACGGATGCGGACATGCAGGCGCTCTATGCCTACCTGATGTCGCGGCCGCCGGTGCGCAGCGAACCGCCCAAGACCCGGTTGGCCTTTCCGTACAACCTGCGGCCGGCGCTGGCGGGCTGGAATCTGCTGTTCCACGACAACCGCGTCTATCGGCCCGATCCCGCGCAAAGCCTGGAATGGAACCGCGGTGCTTATCTCGTCGAGGGCATGGGCCATTGCGGGGCCTGCCATACGCCGCGCAACGCGCTGGGCGCCGAGAAGACGGGCCTGGGAAATCGTCTGGCCGGCGGCCAGGCCGAGGGCTGGCAGGCGCCACCGCTCGATAGCCTGAGCAGCGCCAGGGTGCCGTGGACCAGCGACGATCTGTTCCAGTATCTGCGCACCGGCTATTCGGCGCGCCATGGCGTGGCCGCCGGCCCCATGGGGCCGGTGACCCACGGCCTGGCGCAATTGCCCGAAAGCGACGTGCGCGCGATCGCGACGTATCTGCTCGATTTGCCGGGCAGCGCGAAGTCGCGCAAGACTGCCGTCGCCGCGTCGGCGCCGCCGGCTGCGTCTGCCGTCCTGCCTGCCGTCGCGAGTGCGCCCGAGCCCGCGGACGACGCGCTCCTGCTGCGCCATGCGGACGGCGAACGCCTCTACCTGAACGCCTGCGCGGCCTGCCACGAGGCGGGCCGCGGCCCCACGCTGTTCGGCGTCAAGCCTTTGCTGGCGGCCAATACCAGCGTGCATGCCGACACGCCCGACAACCTGATCCAGGTCGTCCTCAACGGCATCCAGACGCCGGCCAATGGCGACCTGGGCTATATGCCGGGCTTCAAGGACAGCCTGGACGACAGCCAGGTGGCGGACCTGCTGGGCTACCTGCGCGCGCGCTTCGCGCCGGGCGAACCGCAGTGGGCCGACAGCCGGGCGGCGATCGCGCGGCTGCGTGGCCAATCGCCCGATTGACGGGATTTATTACAATCCCAAGCTGACTTGCGGCACGGCGGCTTGCCGACCGTGCCGATGTGCGCCCGAATCCGGTTCGGAATCGGGCCAGAACCAGGATTGCCTGTCGTGACCTATCCCAAGCTGCCTTATCCCCCGTCCACCTACACCCGCGGGGCCGAATTCGCGCGCCGACTGGGTCGGCACATCCTGATCCTGGACGGTGCGACGGGCACCATGATCCAGCGCTACAAGCTGTCCGAGGCGGATTTCCGCGGCGAGCGCTTCAAGGATCATCACAAGGATCTGAAGGGCGACAACGAATTGCTGTCGCTGGTGCGGCCCGACGTGATCAGCGAGATCCACGCGCAATACCTGGCGGCCGGCGCCGACGTCATCGAGACCAACACTTTCGGCGCCACGGCGGTGGCCCAGGGCGACTACGACCTGCCGGGCCTGGCCTACGAACTGAACAAGGTGTCGGCGCAGCTGGCCCGCGCCGCCTGCGACGCCTGCAGCACGCCCGATCATCCCCGTTTCGTGGCGGGCGCGCTGGGCCCGCAGCCCAAGACCGCGTCCATCTCGCCCGACGTCAACGATCCGGGCGCGCGCAACATCACCTTCGACGAGCTGCGCGCGGCCTACGTCGAGCAGATGAACGGCCTGCTCGACGGCGGCATCGACCTCGTGCTCATCGAGACCATCTTCGACACGCTCAACGCCAAGGCGGCGATCTACGCCGTGGAAGAAGTGTTCGAAGCGCGCGGCGTGCGCCTGCCGGTGATGATCTCGGGCACCGTCACCGATGCCTCGGGCCGCATTCTTTCGGGCCAGACGGTCGAGGCGTTCTGGAACTCGGTGCGCCACGCGCGGCCCATCACCATAGGCCTGAACTGCGCCCTGGGCGCGGCGCTGATGCGCCCCTACGTGGCCGAGCTGTCCAAGATCTGCGATACCTATATCTGCGTCTACCCCAACGCCGGCCTGCCCAACCCCATGGCCGAGACGGGCTTCGACGAAGGCCCGGCCGACACGGCGGGCCTGCTCGAAGAGTTCGCCAAGTCCGGCCTGGTCAACATGGCCGGCGGCTGCTGCGGCACCACGCCCGACCACATCCGCGCCATCGCCGAGAAGGTCGCGGCGCTGACGCCGCGCGTCGTGCCCGAAGTGCCCGTCAAGACCCGCCTGTCGGGCCTGGAGCCGGTCAGCATCGACGAGGAGTCGCTCTTCGTCAACGTAGGCGAGCGCACCAACGTGACGGGCAGCAAGATGTTCGCGCGCCTGATTCGCGAAGAAAAGTACGACGAGGCGCTGGCGGTGGCACGCCAGCAAGTCGAGAACGGCGCGCAGATCATCGACATCAACATGGACGAGGCCATGCTCGATTCGGTCGCGTGCATGAAGCGCTTTCTCAACCTCATCGCCTCCGAGCCCGACATCGCCCGCGTACCGGTAATGATCGACAGCTCCAAGTGGGAAGTGATCGAGGCGGGCTTGAAGTGCGTGCAGGGCAAGTCGGTGGTCAACTCGATTTCCATGAAGGAAGGCGAGGAGATGTTCCGCCATCATGCGCGCCTGTGCCGCCGCTACGGCGCGGCCGTGGTGGTGATGGCTTTCGACGAACAAGGCCAGGCCGACACGCTCGAGCGCCGCAAACAGATATGCGGCAAGGCCTACAAGATATTGGTCGAGCAGGAAGGCTTCCCGCCCGAAGACATCATCTTCGACCCGAACGTCTTCGCGGTCGCCACCGGCATCGACGAGCACAACCACTACGCGGTCGACTTCATCGAAGGCGCGCGCTGGATACGCCAGAACCTGCCGCATGCCCGCATCTCGGGCGGCATCTCGAATGTGAGCTTCTCGTTCCGCGGCAACGAGCCCATGCGCGAGGCCATCCACACGGTCTTCCTGTATTACGCCATCCAGGCGGGCCTGACCATGGGCATCGTCAACGCCGGCCAGCTCGGCGTATACGCCGACCTGCAAGCCAGGCTGCGCGATCTGGTCGAAGATGTGATCCTGGATCGCCCCGACCCCGTAGGCAAGGAAGGCGCCGACGACGAGCGCACCTGCACCGAGCGCCTGGTGCAGTTCGCCGACACCATCAAGGGCGACGGCAAGAAGAACGAAGAAGACCTGAGCTGGCGCGAGGTAACGGTCGAAGAGCGCCTCAAGCACGCACTGGTGCACGGCATCACCACCTTCATCGTCCAAGATACGGAAGAGGTGCGGCAGAAGATCTTCGCGCGCGGCGGGCGGCCCATCGAAGTCATCGAGGGCCCGCTCATGGACGGCATGAACGTGGTCGGCGATCTCTTCGGCGCGGGCAAGATGTTCCTGCCGCAGGTGGTGAAGAGCGCGCGCGTGATGAAGAAGGC